>NZ_JBFAOJ010000135.1:0-18772 GCF_040675205.1 Streptosporangium sp. NPDC049644
GTGGGGGTTGTTCGAGCCGTTGTGCCCCGGGGTTTGTCCCAATCGCGCGAGGCTGGGGGGTTCCACCCACGGGGGCGGGCGGGGCGCCCCCCCCCCCCGCCCGGGTCACCCTTTGAACCGGTCCCGGGCGCGAGGGCAGGGAGCGCCCACCGCCTCGGGCCCATGCCCCCGTCATCACGTCTCTGAAGGAGACAACAGATGAGACCTGCTCTGCGCACGGTCCTGTGCACCGTGGGCCTGCTTCTAACGGCAATGCTGTTCCCGTTGTCGGCCAGGGCCGACAACCCGATCGTCCAGACCGTCTACACCGCCGACCCGGCACCGCTCGTCCACAACGGCCGCGTCTACCTCTACACCGGTCACGACGAGGACGGCTCGACGTACTTCACCATGCGCGAGTGGCGGGTGTACTCGTCGTCGGACATGGCGAACTGGACCGACCACGGCTCCCCGATGAACCTGGCCACCTTCGCCTGGGCCGACGCCAACGCCTGGGCGGGCCAGGTCGCCTATCGCAACGGCAGGTTCTACTGGTACGTGCCGGTCCGGGACCGCGCCTCCGGTTCGATGGCCATCGGCGTCGCGGTCGCCGACAGCCCGACCGGGCCGTTCCGCGACGCCATCGGACGTCCACTGGTGCGGAACGGCGAGATCGACCCCACGGTCTTCATCGACGACAACGGTCAGGCCTACCTGTACTGGGGCAACCCCAACCTCTGGTACGTCCGGCTGAACACCGACATGATCTCCTTCTCCGGCAGCCCGACCCAGATCCCGCTGACCGCCGCGGGATTCGGCGCGCGCGGCGGCAACACGAGCCGTCCCACCCTCTATGAAGAGGGGCCCTGGGTCTTCAAACGCAACGGCCTCTACTACAACGTGTTCGCCGCGGAGTGCTGCTCGGAGTTCATCGCCTACTCGACGGCTCCCAGCGCCACCGGGCCGTGGACCTACCGGGGGACGATCATGCCCCGCCAGGGCGGCAGTTTCACCAACCACGCCGGAATCGTCGACTTCAACGGCGGGTCGTACTTCTTCTACCACAACGGCGCCCTGCCGGGCGGCGGCGGTTTCACCAGGTCGGTGGCCGTGGAGAAATTCACCTACAACGCCGACGGCGCCTTCCCCACCATCAACATGACCACCGCCGGCCCCCCGCAACTGGGAACGCTGAACCCGTTCGTACGCCAGGAGGCCGAGACCATCGCCTGGGCGACCGGCGTCGAGACCGAGCCCTCCACCGAGGGCGGCATGAACGTCGGCTTCATCGAGAACGGCGACAACATCAAGGTCAAGGGCGTCGGCTTCGGCACCGGGGCGTCGTCCTTCACCGCCCGGGTGGCCTCGGGGTCGAGCGGCGGCAGCATCGAACTCCGCCTAGGCAGCGCCACCGGCCCCCTGGTCGGCACCTGCGCGGTCCCGGGGACCGGCGGGTGGCAGAACTGGACCACCGTCACCTGCCCCGTCAGCGGAGCCAGCGGGACCCGTGACCTGTATCTCCGCTTCACCGGCGGCAGCGGCTACCTGCTCAACCTCAACTGGTGGCAGTTCACCCCGAGCGGCGGCAGCGGCGGGAACCTGCTGACCAACGGCACCATGGAGAACGGCACGACCGGGTGGACCACCTCCGGCGGCACCCTGTCCTCCGCCACGAACGTCGCCTACGCCGGCAGCCGCTCCCTGCTCAACTCCGGACGCACCTCGGCCTGGCAGGGCCCCAACCAGAACGTGACCGCACAGCTCACCAACGGCAAGAGCTACACCACGAGCGTCTGGGTGCGCTCACAGAGCGGCACCCCCAGCGCGAAGGCGACCCTGGCCTACACGGCCAACGGCACGACGAACTACCTCCAGCTCACCCCGGCGCAAACGGTGAACACCAACGGCTGGACCCAGCTGACCGGCACCGCGACCGTCTCGTGGACCGGCACCCTGACCAACGCCTCCTTCTACGTCGAGACATCCGCCGGAACCGACGGCCTCTACATCGACGACGCCTCCTTCCAGTAATCCACACAGAAAGGAGTCACCTCATGTCCAGGCACAGATCCGTGCTCACAGCCATCACGGCCGCGGCACTTCTCGTCCTCTCCGTGGGCACCGTGGCGATAAGCCACAGCGCGGGCGCGAGCACGTCGAGCAGCACCCTCGCCGCGACCGCCGGATGCGGCAGGACGCCGACCCTTCAGAACGGCACCAACACGATCCAGAGCAGCGGCAAGACCCGCAACTACATCCTGAGAATCCCCGCCGGCTACGACAACCGGCGACCCTACCGGCTCATCTTCGGCTTCCACTGGCTGGGCGGCACCGCCACCGACGTCGCCACCGGCCAGACCGTGCAGCGCGACGTCTGGTCCTACTACGGGCTCCAGCGACTGGCCGGCGAAAGTGCGATCTTCGTCGCACCCCAGGGCTTCAACAACGGCTGGGCCAACAGCGGCGGCGAGGACGTCACCTTCGTCGACGACATGATCCGGCGGATCGAGGCCGACCTCTGCGTCGAGACGACGCAGCGTTTCGCCCTCGGCTTCAGCTACGGCGGCGCCATGAGCTACGCCCTCGCCTGCGCCAGAGCCACCACCTTCCGCGCCGTCGCGGTCTACTCCGGCGGCCAACTCAGCGGATGCAGCGGCGGCACCCAGCCCATCGCCTACTTCGGAGCCCACGGCCTGCGAGACGGCGTGCTGAACATCTCCGGCGGACGCACGATGCGCGACCGATTCGTCCGCAACAACGGCTGCACCGCCCAGAACCCGCCCGAGCCCGGCCAGGGCAGCCTCACCCACCGCAGCACCACCTATTCCGGCTGCGCCGACCGCCCCGTCGTCTGGGCCGCCTTCGACGAGGGGCACATCGCCGCCCCGCAGGACGGGGCACCCGGCGACAGCGGTTCCAGGACATGGCTGCCGGGAGAGACCTGGAGATTCTTCAGCCAGTTCCAGTCATCCGACCCGAGTCCGTCTCCCAGCCCGTCACCGACTCTGAGCCCGTCGCCTTCGGGAGCGTGCGCCGCGACCATCCGGGTGACCAATTCGTGGCAGGGCGGCTTCCAGGGTGAGGTCACCGTGCTCGCGGGCAACTCCGCGATCAACGGCTGGACCGTCAACTGGACCTGGCCCGGCTCGCAGACCATCACCCAGGTCTGGGGAGGCGTCCGCTCCGGCTCCGGCTCGAACGTGACGGTACGCAACGAGACGTGGAACGGCTCGCTCGGCGCCGGCGCGAGCACGACCTTCGGCTTTCTCAGCAACGGCACAGCGGCCACCCCGGCGGCCACCTGCGCCACGTGACCGTGCGGCCCATCTCGACCGAGTAGCGACAGTGCCCCATGGCGCGGAGCGTCAGCCCGCGCCATGGGACCCGATCATCGATTTCCCATCCGCTGAGGAGCGATGTCAATGAGCAGGAACCGACTACGCGCGTTACTGGTCCCCGCCGTCACCATGATGCTGACCCTGGCGACGGGAGCCGTAGCGATCATCTCGGCCACCCCGGCGCAGGCGTTGAACAACGGCGTGGGCCGTACCCCGCCGATGGGGTGGAACACCTGGAACACCTTCGGCTGCAACATCAACGAGACACTGATCCGGCAGACAGCCGACGCCCTGGTCAGCAACGGCATGCGCGACCTGGGCTACCAGTACGTCGTCGTCGACGACTGCTGGTTCGACCCCAACCGCGACTCGGCCGGAAACCTCCAGGCTAACCCGTCGCGGTTCCCCAGCGGGATGAAGGCGCTGGGTGACTACCTGCACGCCAGAGGGCTGAAGTTCGGCCTCTACCAGGCCCCCCTCGACAAGACCTGCGCCCAGTACTTCAATTCCTACCCGGGCGCGACCGGCAGCCTCAACCACGAGGTCCAGGACGCCCGGCAGTTCGCCGCCTGGGGCGTCGACTATCTCAAGTACGACTGGTGCTCACCCACCGGCACCATCGACGACCAGGTGCGCACCTTCGCGAAGATGCGGGACGCCCTGGCCGCGACCGGGCGGCCGATCCTCTACAGCATCAACTCCAACAGCATCCACTCCAAGACCGGGCCGCAGCGCAACTGGGGCGACGTCGCCAACATCTGGCGCACGACCGAGGACATCACCAACGCCTGGAACACGGGTCAGACCAACGGCTACCCGATGGGCATCCAGAACATCGTCAACGTCAACGTCCCCCTCGCCGGCTACGCCGGGCCGGGGCAGTTCAACGACCCGGACATGATGGTGGTCGGCCGGGGCGGCATGAACGACACCGAGATGCGCAGCCACTTCGCCCTGTGGGCGATCATGGCCGCGCCCCTCATCGCCGGTAACGACGTCCGCAACATGGACAACGCGACCGCGACGATCATGAAGAACCAGCACCTGATCGCCATCAACCAGGACACTCTCGGCCTTCAGGCCACCCAGGTCAGTAACGACGGCACCCGCCGCGTCCTGGCAAAGCGGCTGAGCAACGGTGACGTCGCGGTCGCGCTGTTCAACCAGGGCGGCAGCACCACCACGATCAGCACCACCGCCTCCGCGATCGGCCTGTCCGGCAACTCCTTCAACCTGCGTGACGCCTGGACGAACGCCGTCACCTCGACCACCGGCGCCATCTCGGCCAGCGTTCCGGCCCACGGCACCGTCGTGTTCCGGGTCAGTGGCGGCACGCCCTCCCCGTCCACGACCCGGATCCAGGGGGCGGGTTCGGGCAGATGCCTCGACGTGACCGGCGTCTCCCAGACCAACGGGACCCAGGTGGGGATCTGGGACTGCAACGGCCAGAGCAACCAGCAGTGGACCTCCACGGCCGCCGGTGAGCTGCGGGTCTACGGCAACAAGTGCCTGGACGTCAACAACGCCGGCACCGCCGACGGCACCACCGTCATCATCTGGGACTGCAACGGCCAGAACAACCAGAAGTGGCGCCTCAACACCGACGGGAGCATCACCGCCGTCGGCGCGAACAAGTGCCTGGACGTCGTCGGCAACTCCACGGCCAACGGGGCCAAGACCCAGATCTGGTCGTGCAACGGCGCCGCCAACCAACGGTGGAACCGCGTCTGATCACAACGCGCTCAAGGTCCGACTCCTCGCGGGCTCGGAGGCGGCGGCGTGGCCGGGGAGAGCGCCGATCCCGGTGGGGTCAGCCGGCTCGATCGTGGTCGGCCAGGGTCTCATCGATGACGCGGCGGTTCTCCTCGGCTTTCCGCTCATCTCCGTCGATGTTCGCTGCGCGCCCGCCGACGGCCGCCGGTCGCGTCGACACGCTGCAGGGCAGGTCGGCGGGCGTGGCGTGGAAGAACTCCCGGACGTACAGCCGTGCCCGGGGTCCCTCCTCACATGTTCTCGGCTCCGGCCTTGATGGCTTCGCGGATACGGGAGTAGGTGCCGCAGCGGCAGATGTTGCGGAGGCCGTCGAGGTCGGCGTCGGTGATTCCGCGGCCTTCGGCCTTGGCGCGGCGGACCAGTGCCACAGCGGCCATGATCTGGCCGGGCTGGCAGTAGCCGCACTGGGCGACGTCGCGGTCGAGCCACGCCTGCTGCATGGGGTGCAGGTCCTTGCCGACCGTGGCGGGAAGCCCTTCGATGGTCGTGACCTCGTCGGTCGGCTGGAGGTCCGCGACGGGGATCGCGCAGGGGTTGACCGCTTTGCCGTTGATGTGGCTGGTGCACGCTTTGCAGACGTTGATGCCGCAGCCGTACTTCGGCCCGGTGATGCCGAGAATGTCGCGCAGCACCCACAGCAGGCGCACGTCGCCGTCGACGTCAACGGTGACCTGCTCACCGTTGACGCGGAAAGTGTGCTGAGGCACTCAGATCTCCTTGTTTCAGCGGGCGTGGTTCAGGCCGTCGGTCGGGGATGGGGGAATGGGGGGGACGGTCGGTTTGGGAGTGAAGGAGAGCGTGCCGTGGTTGATCGGGAAGCTGGTGGGCATCGTTCCGGTCGCGCGGCCGTACGCGCAGGCGACCGCGGCCAGCGACGCGGCGACGCCCAGCTCCCCGGCGCCGCCGGGCTCCTCGGAGGTGCTGGGCATGACGATGATCCGGAGTTCGGGCGGGGTGTTCCACTGCCGGGTGTAGAAGTAGTTGTCCCAGCTCGCTTCGAGGAAGTACCCGTCGCGCAGGTGCAGGCTGGAGGTCAGGGCCAGCGCGATGCCGTCCATGGCGCAGCCCATCATCTGCGCTTCCAGACCTCGCGGGTTGACGGCGAGGCCGACGTCCACCGCGATCACCACCTTGGTGACGCGCGGTCCGGCCACGCCGTCGCGGATGGGACGGTTGACGGTTTCCGGCCGGCAGTCGATCTCCACCAGCACGGCGCTGACGGCCTTGTACTCGGCGTGGAACGCGATGCCCTGCGCGGTGCCGGCCTGCATCGACCGCCCCCAGGCGCCGACCTCGGCCACCTTCGCCAGCACCGCCCGGGAGCGGTCATCGCGGAGAAAGTCGTGCCGGAACCGGTAGGGGTCCTTGCCCATCTTCGCGGCGAGCTGGTCGACGATGAGCTCCCGGGCACAGGTGACGTCGGGTGAGTAGACGTTGCGCATGCTGCCGGTGTTGAAGCTCTTGTCGGTTTCGTTGAGCAACTGGCTGCTGGCGCCGAAATTGTAGGACATCGCCTGACTGAGATGGAAGAACGTCTGGGAGAAGCCGATGTCGCCCACCGGAAGCCTCGCGGCCATGGCGGTGATGATCTCACCGAGTCCGTGGCCGAGGTCCGTGGAGACGCTGGTGTGCCGCTGCTTGTAGCTCAGCACGGTGTTGCCGAGGTAGGCGGCGCGTACCCGCGAGGTGGCCATCGGGTGGGTACGGCCCTGGCGGGAGTCGTCGGCACGGTGCCACATGAGCTTGACGGGTTTGCCGATCTTCTGGGACACCTCGGCGGCTTCCAGTGCGGCGTCGAAGAACAGCTTGCGCCCGAAGGAACCACCGCCTTCGGTGACGTGTACGGTAACGCTGCCGACCGGCAGCCCCAGCTTGGCGGCGATGGTCTGCTTGGCGGTGAGCGGCGATTTCAACGCCGACCAGATCTCGGCGCGGCCGGCCCGCACGTCGGCGATCGCACAGTTGGGTTCCAGCGCGCTGTTGCTGCGGAAGTAGAAGGTGAACTTGCCTTCGACGGTCGGAGTCAGCGGCTTGAGCCCGAGCGGTAGCTCTGCGGCCTCCAGTTTCCGGAGTACGGTCTGGTCGGACGCTCCTTCCGCGGTACCGGATTTCCAGGAGACCCGCAGGGCGCGTACGGCGTCGATGCACTGGCCGAAGGTTCTGGCGCGCACCGCCACCCCGGTGGAGATCGTCACGACATCGGTGACGCCCGGCATGGCGCGGACCTCGGCGAGGTTGGCCACCGAGCCGACTTTGCCGTTGATGGTCGGCGGACGGCACACCATCGTCGGCTTCGCGTCCGGGACGTCGAGGTCCATCGCGAACTTCTTGCGCCCGGTCACCGCGTCCAGCGCGTCGATCCGGTTGTGCGGTCTGCCGATGACGGTGAAGTTCTCGCGTGAGGTGAGCTGCACCGACACCTGCTGGGTACGTGTGCTCGCGGCCTTCTCGGCGAGCGCACCGATGTCGACGCCGCGGCCGGAGCGATTGGTGATCACCCCGGCCTTCAGCGTCAGGTCGGTGACCGCGGAACCGAGTTCGGTCGCCGCGGTCGCCAGCAACCGGTTCCGGGCGATGGCGGCGGCGACCCGGATCGGGGTGTAGGTGGCGATGGTGGTGTTCGACCCGCCGGTGAGCTGGTTGAACACCAGCTCCGGCCGGGCGTCGGCCAGTGTGACACGCACCCGTTCCAGCGGCACGGCCATCTCCTCGGCGATCAGCATGGCCGTCGAGGTGGTGATGCCCTGCCCCACCTCGGCCCGCGGCAACGCGAACGACACCGTGCCGTCCCGGTTGACCTCGACCGAGATCAGGCCCGAAGTCGGCAGCGCCGCCGCGGTCATCAAGTCGTTGAGGTCGAGCAGTTCCGTGAGCTCCGGTGAGGGCAGCCCGACGTCGGACGTCGGCGTCAGGTTGAGTTCGGTGGCGACCACCAGGGTCGGAGCCGCCACCACGTACCCGAGGAACCGGCGCCGCCCGATGCCCTCGTCCGGCCCGCCGCCATTCGATCCCATCATCATTCAGCTCAGACCCGGACGGTTGGTCGTGGGGATCTCGATCTTGGTCTCCTTGGCCTTGGTGAGATAGAACAGGATGTACTTCCGCACGGCTTCGTCGAGGACCCAGGCGGTCTCGGGTACCAGCGGCAGCGGAATGAGGCCCTCGCGGAATCTCACCAGTTTCGGCCAGATGGTGGGGATCAGCAGGTCCCACACCGGCTCGCGTTTGATGCCGTCCCAGTCGGCCACCTGGTCGCCGACCAGGTACCGGGCGAGCGCGTTGCACAGCGGCCGGCTGAGGCTGGCGGGACTGGTCTGCTCGGCGAGCTGGCCCAGCAGGATGTCGGTCAGCTCCACGCCCTCGGGCGTCGGCCCCATGTTCCGGGGCAGGATCTGGTCCGACTGAGCGTTGGCCGCGGCCCAGGTGGCGGGGATGTACTCGTCCTTGATGCCGAGCATGTGCGCGGTCACCTGCCACACATGCAGGTACGCCTCGGAGTGGGCGGCGCTGATCGGGACCTTCCATTCGAGCATCTTGCGCATGGCGAAGGTCGGCAGGGTGTGCCAGGTGACCAGCATGTCCTCCTGGCTGATCGGGATGTCGCCGGTCCAGTGGGGGGACTGCTGCAGCAGGTGTCGTACCGCCGCGTGCACCAGCCGGGTCTTCACCGCCTCGACCACGCAGGAGCCATCGGGCCGGTACGCGTTCAGGGCGCCGACGGCGAATCCCAGGATGCTCGTCTTGGCGACGCGGTCCTCCATGTCCGCGCCCCCCTTGGAGTAGTAGACCGAGAGGGCCTCCTTGGGAATGGCGGTGCTCAGCATGCCGCCACCCACGCCGTTGAGCAGATTGAGGTACAGCCCTCTGGACTTGTTGAACTCGGCCGCGGTGTTCAGCTTGCCCTGGTTCGCCCATGACGGCAGTTGGCGGGCTCTCTCCATGAAGTCCCGCAGGTCCGCCGGCAGCCCCGCGGGCAGGGGCTGGTCGTTACGGGTCCAATTCCACAGCAGGCGGTTGACCTCGGGGACGGCGCCTCGGTCGATCAGCGAGGCGACCAGCGGGTCGGCCTCCTCGTCCCATATCCACCGCGGATCGGTGCCGGCGCCGGCACCCGCGATCGAACCGCTCGACGCCCAGGTCCAGGGCGTCGCCCGAGCGGGGAACGCCACCCCCAGCGCTCCGAGCGCCCCCAGGGCTCCACCCGAGATCAGCATCTTGCGCCTGCTCAGCTCTGCCATGCCGGACTCCTCCTGAGTTCCGCACGCTGATGATACGATGATACATATCAGGTTTACTTGTATCTCAACAAGGGTGTACGCCGATCAGGAAACATCCGGAGAAACAGCTGATCGCTTCGCGACTTCGGCCGGTTTCCCATCGATATCGAACAAGCCCGTTGGTTCCAGGTGATTCGCGAGCTTGTCACAATTTATGATGAAGAGCCGTCGGCCAGGATGACCCGGCATTTCCTGATGCCCATTTCGGAACCGACCGACTCCCCGGATCGATGACCAGGAAGCCCGTTTCTCAACCCGGCGGCAACCGCTCGTAGCACTCCACCGGTCATGAGTGTTCAGACGTGTTAGGACCCGTTTCGGATATTCGCAACCAGATATGACCGGGGCACTGGTCAACGCGGGAGACCGTGGCCGCCCGCACAGGTGGCTCGAACGGGCGGGGCGGAAGGTCCGGGCCCGGACTCTGCTGGATTCCGGGCCCGAGAATTCGCAGCACTGTCCTGGCCTACGGAAAGCAGGCCAGGCCGGGGGCTTTCCTCCGCTTCCGGGCCGAGGGTCCGGCTCAGGAGTTCGGGTAGTTCGGGTTGTTGGTCAGCGGAATCTCGATGTTGATCTTCTGCGCTCCGGACAGGTAGGCCAGGAGCACCTTGCGAAGGAGCTCATCGAAGAGCCAGTAGGTGCTGTCCGCCCCCGGGAACACCTTGAGCACGCCTTCGCGGACGGCGATGAAGGGTCCCCAGAACGTGTTGAGGAGCCCGTCCCAGAGCGGATACCTGGGGATACTCAGCCACCCGGCGATCTCGTCGCCGAGCATGAAGCGCGTCAACGAGCCGAGTACGCGCTTGGTGAGGAGGCCGGCATCGATCGCGGCGCCGAGCTCCAGGAGAATGTTGGCCAGCTTGATGCCCTCGGGCGTCGGGGCCAGCACCGGGTCCAGGACCTGTTTGGCCTGGGAGTTGGCCTCGGCCCACGAGGCGGGGATGTACTCCTCCTTGATGCCGAGCATGTACGCGGCCAGCTGCCAGGTGTGCAGGAAGGCCGCGGAGTCGGCGGCGGGCATCGGCACCTTCCACGCGACCAGGTTCTTCATGACGGTCGTGGGCAGGCTGTGCCAGGTGACCATCATGTCCGCCTGGCTGATCGGAATCTCCTCGTCGGCGGCCCTCTGCCAGTGCGAGGACTTCGGCAGCAGATGGCGCACGGCCGCATGCGCCAGCCGGGTCTTGACGCAGGTCACGATCATTTCGCCGTCGGCGTCGTAGGCGTTCCGAGTCCCGATGTCATACCCGAGCTTGGCGGTCTTGGAGATGCGGTCCTGCATGTCCGCACCACCCTGCGAGTAGTAGACCGCCCGCGCCTCCTTGGGGATGACCGTGCTCATCATGCCGCTGGCGAAGCCGTACAGCACGCCGGTGTAGAGCCCCCGCCTGTTGTTGAAGTCGGCCGCGGCGGCGATCTTGCCTCTGTCGGCCCAGGCCGGCAGCTGACGGGCCTTCTCCATGAAGGCCTTTAGGTCCGCCGGCAGTCCGGCCGGCAACGGCTGACCGTTCTTGGTCCAGGTCCGCAGCAGAGTGTTGACCCTGGGCACCTCGCCCCGGTCGATCAGCGAGGCGACCAGCGTGTCGGCCTCCGGGTCCCATACCCACCGCGGGTCGAGGCCTGCCCCTGTGCCCACCACCGAGCCACTGGGCGACCACGTCCACACGCGCGCCTGCGCGGGGGTCGCGACGGTCAGCGCACCGAATGCGCCCAACGTCCCTCCCGCCCGGAGCATGTCGCGCCTGCTGAGTTTGTCCATGCCTTCGTCCCTTCTCCTCGTGAGGCCGAGAGCATTGCTGATACGATGAAACATAAGATGAATCCGAGTATCACCAATACAGCACACAGTGTCGGACATCACAAGACCGTGACAGCGATTGTCAGGGATTGAGGCAGAATCAAGCACAGGAGGTGATCGTGGAATCTGCACTGTCCGGGCTCATGGCGCCGTCGGACTCGGAGTCACTGCTGGAGCGCGCGTACATCGATGCCGTCGAACAGGTCGACGACACAGACGAGACCCGTGCGCGCATACTCGACGCGGCGTATGAGCAGTTCTGCCGCATGGGTATCCGGCGGTCGACCATGGAGGACGTGGCCCGCAGGACCGGGGTTTCGCGGATCACGGTCTACCGGCGGTTCGCCACGAAGGACGCGCTGGTCGAACACGTGGTACGCCGAGAGTTCCGCCGATATTTCGACCAGTTCCTCATCGACATCGAACAAGCTCATACCGCCGCCGATCGGGCGGTTCTCGGCTTTGTAAGTTCATTGCGCGCCATCCGCCGTAACCCGTTGATCGGCGGCCTGATCACCTCGGAACCGGACCTGGTCGTCCCCTCCATGATCAGCGACGGGGGCCGAACCCTCGCCACCGTACGGCAGTTCGTCGCGGGCCAGCTCCGCCACGAGCAACGCGCGGGCAACGTGTCGAGCGACCTGGACGCCGACCTCGTGGCCGAACTGATGGTCCGGATCTCCGCCTCCTTCCTGGCGATCCCCAGTGAGATCATCGACCTCGACGACGACGAGCAACTGGCCGCGGTGGCCCGGCAGTTCCTCGTGCCCATGTTGGAACCGCCCGGCCGCCCGGATTGACCGCCGAGAAGAGCAGACCGCGGAGCAGCGGCGAAGCACCCTGCTCCGCACGTGGGCGTCCCCCAACTCGCGTACTCGTCTCCCCGGATCTCGTCCCACCCTCGCCGGAAGCACCTCACTCCATCAGTGTCCTCTCCGAACCTCGTTACCCTGGCCGGAGACGAGAGGGCACCCGACGACTTGACGGGGTGACCGTGAGCCCCGTCATCAGCCCTCGCTATTCGTCAGGCAGCAGGTAGCGCCAGGAGAGCACGAAAAGTGCCCCCGAACTGGTCTTGAAGAGTGACCGGCCGTACTCCTGCCCGGCAGGCACCGCCTTGGTGATCGCACTCACCGCCGCCCCCTCGATGTCCTTGTGCCAAATCGGGTCCACCGTGCCCGAGGGCTCCGGGACCCCTGCGGGCCACGGCGCCGGCTTGCCCTCCGCCGAGGCGGCCCCTTCGGCGACCATGCGAACGCGAGTGGCGACGTAGTCGGTGCCCGCGGTGGCGGCCCGGGTCGCCAAGCCGTCCATCAGCTTCTTCGCCTCCGAGAGCTCCCTCGGGTAGAAGTCCGCGACCTGGTCCAGAGCCGGGGCCCGGACCTCCAGCATCTTTCCGTCCTTCCCCCGTACCCCGAGGATGGTGGTCGGCACGTCCGTCACCGCCGGCGCACCCGGCTTGGGCTCCGCGGTCGGCGGTTGCCCGGTCAGGTACGTCTCCATCGACGCGACCGTCTCGCCCGTCTCGGCAGCGGTGAGCTTCAGCTGCTTGCTCGCGTCAACGATCACCAGGCCGTCGCTGTACAGCACCACTCTCGGCGGACGCAGCACGTTCATGGTCGCGGTCACGAACCCGCCTTCGGCACCCCACAATGCAACCGGCTTCGCCGGCCCGTCGTCAGCCGGGGTCGCCGACATATCCGATTCCGCTCCTCCGCAGGCCGCAGTCAGGGACAACAGTGCCACGAGCAGGCTCATTCGTAATCTCATGCCCCACAAACGTACGTTTCCTTCAGATGGTTCAGCCGGTGTCGTTCGCGGTCAGGCGGACCCACCGGCAAGGGCAGTCGCCGACTCGGCGAGATCGTCGCGGCCGCCTCCCACTCCAGCACCTTCCTGGTCGAGCGCTACCGACGAACAGCAAAACATCACGGACGAAAACGCGCCATCGTCGCCGTCGGCACCCCTGTCCTCGCGATCATCAGGTACCCGCTGCCCGCCCCCAACGCTCGCCACCACGACCTCGAATCCGACCATCACCAATCCCAATCCGTTTCGACCGAACGGGTTGATCTCGTGAACCGAGCGGGGCCGACGGACATCTTCGTGACCTCTCGGGCGAATGTGCCCTGATCTTGCCTGACGGAGGCTCCACGCCAGGTCAAAGCCGTAAGGGCGGACGAGTCGGCCTGTAGGCCGGGTTTTGTTCTTCACTTGCGTGAAGAGGCGACCATCCATCTAGGGCCGTCGTTGCCGACGGCCTCAAGCGGTCTACCCGCGCGGCTCGGGCGGGCAGCCCTCAAGCGTCGCGCGCGGGACGCTCCGGAGAGCGCCCCTTCTTGACCTTGCTCCGGGTGGGGTTTACCGAGCCGCCCACGTCACCGTGGGCGCTGGTGGTCTCTTACACCACCGTTTCACCCTTACCCCCTCTTGCGAGGAGGCGGTCTGTTCTCTGTGGCACTGTCCCGCGGGTCACCCCGGGTCGGCGTTACCGACCACCCTGCCCTGTGGAGCCCGGACCTTCCTCGGCGGGTCTCCGAAGAGACCCGACGCGGCCGCCCGGCCGGCTCGTCCGCCGTGTTCCAAGCCTAACGGCTCCCAAGTGGGCTCCAACCGAACGGCAAGTCATCTGCGCTGAAATATGAATCAAGCGGGACAGGACAGACGAGCATCAGGGGAAAGCAATGAGAGCGAGGATGGCCGATCCCGCGCGCTGCCGGGATCCGCACCGGTGTGATGGGACACGGCCATCACACCGGTGCGGACGCGCACACCGATGCGGGAGACGAGTGTTGGCCGTCTCCCGCATCGGGCCCGATCGTCGGCCGGAGGCCCGGCACCGTACCGCCACCCGAGACCGACGGTTCAGCGCAGGTGGGAGGTGTCGTTGAACGCCTTCACCACCGCCGGACCATCGGCGTAGTACTCGATCAGGGACAGAGCTGACAGGTCGAGATGCATGCGGTACAGCGCGTTGAGGGGAGCGAGCAGCGCGAATCGCAGCAGCATCTTGATCGGCGTGACGTGCGAGACGGCGAGGATCGTCTTGCCCTCGTAGCGCTCGATCAGCAGGTCCCCGGTCGCCTGGACCCGCCGCGCCGCCTCCCCGAAACTCTCCCCACCCGGCGGCGCGGCGGACGGGTCCGCCAGCCACGCGGCGAGCTCGTCCGGCCAGCGACGCTGGATCTCGGTGAACGTGTGGCCCTCCCAGTCGCCGAAGTCGGTCTCCCTGAGCCCCTCCTCGACGACGACCTCAAGACCGGTCCTGGCCGCGATGATCTCCGCGGTGGCACGGGCGCGCTTCAGCGGCGAGCTGACGATCACCTGGATGCCGTACGGCTCCCCCGCCAGCCTGGCGGCGACTGCCTCGCCCTGGGCCACGCCGTTGGGCGTGAGTTCGGGATCGCCGAGCCCGGAGAACCTGCGCTCGACGGAGAGCGGCGTCTCACCGTGCCGGAGCAGGTACAGCGAGGTCGCGACCGAGGTGGGCGGGCGCCAGCCGGTGCCGCGCCCGGTGGGCATGGCCGTCCGTTCCGCCTGCCCCGCAGGCTCCCGGGTGACGACACCGGCGCCGAGGTCATCGGTCTCGAAGAGGAGAAGGTCCTCGGCGGGCCCCCCACCGGTGAGCGTGGCGGCGGCGCCACTTCCGGAGGCGCCGACCGCCCTCCCTGCGGGAGAGGAGGAGGCCGAGGCGGTCCAGGTGCGGCCCTTGGCCGCGGCGTCCATGGCCTCGTTGGCCAGGCGGTCGGCGTCCTTGTTCTTCTCACGCGGGATCCAGCGCCAGGTCACCTTCAGGCGCCTGGCGAGGGCCGCGGCCTGTGAGGCCAGCGGGCGCAGGCCCTCGTTCTTGACCTTCCATCGGCCGGCCATCTGCTCGATGACCAGCTTGGAGTCCATCCGGACCTCGACCTTCGCACCGTCCCCGGCGAGGGCCAGCAGCGAGGTCAGGCCGGCGA
This sequence comes from Streptosporangium sp. NPDC049644, assembly GCF_040675205.1. Lineage (NCBI taxonomy): Bacteria > Bacillati > Actinomycetota > Actinomycetes > Streptosporangiales > Streptosporangiaceae > Streptosporangium > Streptosporangium sp. NPDC049644. Next base: position 15,122 of record NZ_JBFAOJ010000135.1, read on the forward strand.
TGAGCCCGCGGTACTCGGCGACGTTGTTGGTCTGGGTGCCGATCGACTCGGCGGTCTCGACCAGTATCTGGCCGTCGGCGGCGTCCTTGACGACGGCGCCGTAGCCGGCCGGCCCGGGGTTGCCCCGCGAGCCGCCGTCGGCCTCTATGACGTACAAGGTCACAGGCCGGACTCCGCGGTGCGGACCAGGATCCGGCGGCACTCCTCGCAACGGATGACCTCGTCGTGGGAGGCGGCCTTGATGCGGTTGATCTCGGCGATGGACAGGCTGGTGCGGCAGCCGAGGCAGCGGCCGCCCTGGAGCATCGCGGCGCCCACCCCGAACTGCTCCCTGAGCTTGGCGTAGAGGGCGAGCAGATCGGCCGGTATGTCCTTCTCGACCCCGGCCCGCTTGCTCTGGACCTCCTCCTTCTCCTTGTCGATCTCGGCGAAGGCCGCGTCCCTGCGGTCCTCGGCGACACCGCGGGTACCCGCGAGCTCGTCGCGCTCGGCCACCAGCTTGGCGACCTGCGCGTCCGCCGTCTCGCGGCGCTCCATGATCTCCAGCACCACCTCCTCCAGGTCGCCCTGCCTGCGCGTCAGGGAGGCGATCTCCGACTGGAGACTGGCCAGGTCCTTCGGCGAGGAGACCTGTCCCGAGTCGAGGCGCTTCTGGTCGCGTTCGGCGCGGATGCGGACCGAGTCGACGTCTGCCTCGGCCTTGCTCTGCTCGCGGGCGAGGTCACCTGACTCGGTCTCGGCGGCGATCACCTGGGTCGCGATGCGGGCGACGCGAGCGGAGAGCTCGTCGATCTGGGCCAGCTCGGGCAGGGTGCGGCGGCGGTGGGCCAGCCGGTCGAGGGCGGAGTCGAGTTCGGCCAGGTCAAGCAGACGCTTCTGGGCCGCAGGGGCTGCTTTCACGTGAAATCCTCGCACTTTGCTGTTGTTTTCCAGGCGTCCGTGACCGTCTCGGAAACGCGCGTCTCAACAGTAATCCCCCTGGCGGCCGATGCGGACGCCAGATGGTGCGCCGCGTCGGCGAGCCATGGCCACTCGGTGGCCCAGTGGGCGGCGTCGATCAGCGCGGGGCCGTCGGCCTCCATGAATTCGCTCGCCGGGTGATGGCGCAGGTCCGCGGTGAGGAAGACGTCGACCCCGGCGGCGCGGGCCACCCCGAGCAGGGAGTCTCCGGACCCCCCGCTGACCGCGATCCGCTGGACGGGGCGGCCGGGATCCCCGGCGACCCGCAGGCCGCCCGCCGTGGCGGGGAGCCCGCGCGCGGCCCGCCGGGCGAACTCGGCGAGGGGGACGGTGGCGGGCAGGGAGCCGATCCGGCCCAGGCCGCGTCCGGGGTCGTCGGCCGCGGGCATGAGCGGGACGAGCGGGCCGGTCAGGCCGACGGCGCGGGCGAGCGCGTCGGAGACGCCGGGGTCGGCGACGTCGGCGTTGGTGTGGGCGGTGAAGAGCGCGATGTCGTTCTTGATCAGTGTGTGGATCAGGCGGCCCTTGAAGGTGGTGGCCGCGACGCTGGTGGTGCCGCGCAGGTAGAGCGGGTGGTGGGTGACGATGAGGTCGGCGCCCCAGCCGAGGGCCTCGTCGGCGACGGCGGCCACCGGGTCGACCGCGAACAGGACCCTGCGCACCTCCGCGGAGGGGTCTCCGCAGACGAGTCCGACCGCGTCCCACGACTCCGCCCAGCGTGGGTCGTAGCGGGTTTCCAGCTCTGTGACGATGTCGGCAAGCGTAGGCACCCGCGCAGACTATCGGCCTATTCCCCGGCGCGAACGGATCGCCTAATGTAAGTGGATACTGACCCATCGAGGGGCGGCGGATTCCAGTATTTTTCGCAGCACTCCTGGCGTATGAAGGGATGGGGAGTTGGGGAGACGTGGGCGCAGGCGGCAGCCGAAGCTTGGGGACGTCCACCGGCGCCTGATCCTTGCCGGCACCGGGAGCCGCTGCCGTGCCAACACCGACCGGGGGACGTGCGCGTGAGACCGAACATCGCGATCATCGGTGCCGGATTCGGCGGGCTGTGCATGGCCATCCAGCTGGAGAAGGCCGGCATCCGCTCGTACACGATCTTCGAGAAGGGGGACAACGTCGGGGGCACCTGGCGCGACAACACCTATCCGGGGGCGGGCTGCGACATCCCCTCGCACCTGTACTCCTTCTCCTTCGAGAAGTACTCCAGCTGGACACGCCGCTTTCCCGAGCAGCCGGAGATCCTGGGCTATCTGGAAAGGTGCGCCGACAAGTACGGCGTGCGGCCCCGCCTCCGGCTGAACACCGCGGTCGTCGCCGCCACCTTCGAGGAGTCGCTGGGGAAGTGGCGGGTCCGCACCGCGGCCGGGGACGAGCTGTTCGACGTGGTGGTGTCGGCGGTGGGGCAGCTCAATCGACCCCAGCTGCCCGACATTCCGGGAATGTCAACGTTTGATGGCGTGGCTTTCCACTCCGCCCGCTGGGACCACTCCTTCGATCCGACCGGCAGGCGGGTGGCCGTGATCGGCAGCGGGTCCTCGGCGGCGCAGTTGATCCCGAAGGTCGCCGAGGTGGCCGATCACCTGGACGTCTTCCAGCGGACCCCCAACTGGGTGATCCCCAAGGCGGACGCCGTCTTCGGCCCCGGCGCCAGGACCGCCTTCCGGCGCGTGCCGTTCCTGCAGCGCGCCTACCGCGAGTGGATCTACCGGTACGCGGAGAGCACCCTCTACCCGGCCCTGTCCGGAGGCTGGAGCTCCGGCCCGCTCCGCAAGCGCGCCCTGGAACACCTGCGCGACCAGGTCCCCGACCCGCTGCTGCGGGCCAAGCTGACCCCGGACTACCCGATCGGCTGCAAGCGGGTCGTCGCCGACAGCAAGTTCTATCCCGCGCTGACCCGCCCCAACGTGGACGTCGTCACCGACCGGATCACCCGGATCGTCCCCGGCGGTGTGCAGACCGCCGCCGGACTCCGCGAGGCGGACGCGATCGTCTACGCGACCGGCTTCGAGACCTCCGGCTTCCTGGCCTCCATCCAGGTCACCGGGCGCGGCGACCGGCACCTGGCCGAGGAGTGGAAGGACGGCGCGGAGGCCTACCTGGGCATCGCCGTACCGCACTTCCCCAACCTGTTCCTGCTGTACGGCCCCAACACCAACCTCGGCCACAGCTCGATCGTCTTCATGATCGAATGCCAGGTCCGGTACATCATGGGCTGCCTGCCGCAGCTGGCCGCGCGCGGGCCGATGGAGGTCAGGCCGGAGACGATGGCCACCTGGCGGCAGAACCTGGAGGCGGCCATGGGACGCATGGTCTGGCAGGCGGGCTGCACGAGCTGGTACAAGAACGCGGCCGGCCGGGTGACCAACAACTGGCCGGGCACGACGACCGCCTACCGCCGCATCACCAGGGCCCCGCGCCCGGACGCCTTCCAGTTCGCGCGCTGACCCGCGGTCTTCCGCGAGGCGTCAAAGGCGAAGTGCCGATACCGTCGTGGCGAACGAGAGCCGTACGCGCAGAAGGGCCCGCCGTGTCCGCCGACCTCCACCGCGACTCCGTGGTCGCCGATACCCACAACGACCTGCTGATGGCCGTCACCGCCAGACCCCCTCGGCGGTGGGCGTCGTTCTTCCGTGAGCGCTGGCTGCCGCAGCTGCGCGAGGGCGGGGTGAACCTCCAGGTGCTGCC
>NZ_JBFAOJ010000136.1:0-18441 GCF_040675205.1 Streptosporangium sp. NPDC049644
CAAGAACGACGACACGAACGAGCAGAAGGACACGCCAGAACAGCCGACACAGAATTAGCCCAGCTCAACTGCCTTGATTAAATTGACAGGTTCCGCTTCGCCTGGGTAACCGCCCCACAGCAGCAGGACAGGCGCCGGGTCTGCGGTCTTCAGGATCTCGGTGAACGCTTCAAGCAGGACATTAAGCCGTTTGACCTGCTGGAACCGGCCGATCCACAGCAACACGGGACGCAGTGCTCCACTCGCGTCGACCATCCTGCCGAGATCGCTCGCGGTGTAGCGGATGCTGCCGGGTTCCTGACCGGGCGCCCATCCACGTGGGTCGTCGACCAGCCAGTGGCGCAGCCGCGCCAGGCGCTGACTGTCATCGAGGTGCTGCGGCACGAAGCGCGTGGTGTCCACGCCGTTGGGTACCACCGTGATGTCGTCCTCCGGAATGTCCAGCAGGCGATTCACCTCGACGCTGTCACTGTCGGAGACCACGACGATCCGGCCGGCATGGCGGGCGTACCAGTGCATCTGCCTGCTCCACAGATCGGCGTACTGCCACAACCTCCAGTCCTTCGTGTGGACGTGCGCGAGCTCCTCCTCGGTGAGGTCAGCGTCCCGAAGGAGCCGGTCCAGAACCATCCGCTTCCGTTCGGGGTCATTGTCATGACAGGCATCACCCAGGGTGCTGAGTGATACGCCGAGGCGGTTGGCGAACCGGGTGATCTGCTGGGCCTGATCGAGGAGCTTGAGATCGGTGCCATGGAAGGTCGTGATGACCGGGATGCCTTGGTAGGCGCTGCGGACCGCGATCTGCAGGTGGCTCAGGTGATGCAGGTGAACGACGGCGGGACGGGCGCTGCGGTGGCCGGTCAGGTACTCATTCCAGGCGCTGATCAGGTGCTGGGTCGTCACGGGTGCCACGGCGGTGAACATGCGGTCCGGTGCGCTGGGCCCGCGATCCTCGTAGGAAGGATGAAAGGGAGCGGGTTGCTCGTCCATGCCGCTCCTGCCGTGCGCGTAGGCGGCTGCCGCGGCATTGTAGTCCATCGCGGCCACATCGAGGCCGACATAGAAGGTGGGCGCGTGGCTGAAGTCGTCACCCGCGCCCAGTGATCCGCACAGGATGCGGGATGTGAACCCACGGCCGGTGAGTTCGCGGCCGAGGTAGCGGATGACCTGGGCTGATCCGCCGCGCGGGAAGAACTGGACGACAGTGTCCACGGTGAGCATGAGATGTCCTGACGATCAAGATGGAAATGCGGACAAAGAACTGAGAGACGGTCGCTTCACTGACGGATGAAGCCGTGGTCGATGAGGGACACGTAGGTGCCGGTACGGGCTGCGGCGAGGATCGCTTCGGTGGCCGCGACGGCGGCAGCACCCTGGCGCAGAGTGACGATGTCGTTCGGCAGGCCGAGCAGTGCATCGCGGAAGGCTTCGTGCTGGGTGCGGAACGGCTCTGCGCCCGGGACCTCGTAAGTCGTGATCTTTCTCATGGACACCGCGGTACCCGGAGCATCGCCGTTGTCATAGTGGGTGATCGTGCGGGTCAGAGCGTCGGCCATCACGTATCCCTTGGCCGTGTGCGCGATGACGATCCGCTCTTTGTACGGCGAGATGCGGCTCACCTGGATGTCGGCGATCTCGCCACCGCTGAGGCGTAGAACCGCCGCGGCGAGATCTTCGTGCGGTCCGCCGCTTACGCTACTGACCTGGGCAGCGACGGAGATGATCTGGCGACCGGTGAGCCATGTCGCCAGATCGACGTCGTGGATGGCGATGTCGGCGACCACGCCGACATCGCGGATCCGGTCCGGGAAGGGACTGTGGCGGCGGGTCGCCACCTGGTAGACGGCACCGAAGTCCCCGCCACGCAGGCGGACGCCGAGTTCCCGCACGGCTGGATTGCGCCGCTCGGTGTGCCCGACCGAGCCGATCAGCCCCGCGTGTTCGAAGGCTTCCACCAGCCGCAACGCGGCAGGGAGGGAAGAGGCTAGGGGCTTTTCGATGAGGGCGTGCACTCCCGCGGCGGCGAGCGCGACGCCGATGCGCTCGTGCTCAGCGGTCGGTGTCGCGACGACGCAGTAGTCCAGCTCGATGTCCAGCAGTTCATCGATGCCGCGGACTGTCCGAACACCGTTGGACCTGGAACGCCGTCCCGGATCGGTGTCAGCGACCGCGACCAAGGAGACGCCATCCAGCGAGCTCAGAACCCTGGTGTGGACGCTCCCCGCCCAGCCCAGCCCGATGACCGCGGCTTTGAGAGATGTCGTCATTGCTTTACCAGCCAAGTGGGTGAAGGTGAGACGTCCCTGGCGGAGGCCGGGACGTGCGGGCAGGTGAGCTCAGATGCGCGGGGCGGCGTCGGCGTTCCAGCTTGCGACCCGGTCGCCTTCGGCGCGGAGCCAGTCGGGGATGGCTGCGGGTACGGCGCGCAGCCAGTCCACGTAACGGGCGATACCCGCCTCCACGCTGGTCTGCGGTTCCCAGTCCAGGGCCTGGCTCATCCGGTTGATGTCCGCGCACCCGCCGAGCGGGTCCTGGGCGGGCCGGGGCGCGTCGCGCAACTGTGCATCGGGGAAATGGGTCTGGATCAGCTCGGCGATCCGCCGCACAGAGGTGGTACGGCCGGTTCCGAGGTTGATGGTCTGACCGCCCGTGTCCTCACTGACCAGGGCCAGGCAGATGCCGGCTGCGGCATCCTCGACGTGGACGAAGTCGCGGACCTGACGGCCGCCGTTGTTCAGCGGTAGCGGATCGCCGATCGCGGCGTACATCGCGAACTGGGCGATCACCCACGAGTAGGCGCCTGGCTTGGGTATCTGGTGCTCGCCATACACGCTGAAGGGCCGCACCACGGTGAAGTCGACGCCTGCGGCGTTCAGCAGGAACCGGGTCTGCCACTCTCCCCAAGCCTTTGCCGCCGCGTACACGTTGAGAGGGCTGATCGGCTGGTCCTCGGTGAAGGTCTGGACGGCACCGCTCCCTGCGGCTCCGTGCCCGTAGACCTGTGCCGAGGAGATGAACAGGAAACGGCGCACGTCACCGGCGTCGGCCACGGCTCGCAGCACCGTCTCGACCCCTGCGACGTTGGAGTGGAAAGCAGCCTCAGGGTCGCGGGCGCAACCGGCGACGGTCGAGTGCGCGGCCGCGTGGATGACGTAGTCGCTGTCGCGGACCAGGTCCCTGACAAGGCCCTCATCGCAGATATCGCCGATCCGCAGGCCAGGTTCGCGCTCGTCGATCCCGGGCAGGGCCGGCGTCGCGCTGTCGTAGCCGCTGAGGTTGTCCAAGGCCGTGATGCGCGCTCCGGCGGCTTCCAGCGTCCGCCCGATCGCAGCGCCGATCAGTCCCGCACCGCCCGTGATCAGTACTTGCCGGCCGGAGAGGGCGGCGAGCCGGCTGTCCATGTGATCTCCTCGCATCGTTCTTCCAGGAAGGAATAAGGGCCGGAACGCGCCGCCGCAGACCTGGCGGCGCCTACCGGCAGGGCAGCGGTCAGGAACAGATGAAGGATCCGGTGAACTTGGTGAGCGCGAAGTGGCCGTCGCGGTCGATGACGGCCTGGACCCGCGCTCGCGCTCGCGCCCGCAGCTCGGCGAAGAAGTTCTCACCGAGGTCACCGGGGGCGGAGGCCGCGCAGCAGTAGTTGTGGGCGGAATAGAAGGCCATGAAGGCCTCCGCGTCGGCGAAGCGCAGCTGGTCCTGCCAGGTACGGAGCTCGACCTGCGTGAAATGCGGGTTCAGATACTCGCCTCCGTTGATGAGGGAGATCCGGGCTTTCGGCGTCGCCTTAAACAGCCGTGCCGGGGCGTCCATCTCCCGCAGGACGGCGAAGTGCGTCTGGTACATCTCCACCATCGAGTCGGGGCGGTCGGTTGTGAGCACGAATCTCCCGCCGGGACGCAGCACGCGCCGTACCTCGGCCAGGCACCGGTCGATATCGGGGACGTAGTGCATCATGTACGTCGCGATCACCCTGTCGAAGGAGTCGTCGCCGAACGCGGAGAGGTCGTCCGCACTGCCCTCGACCCACTCGCATGGGGTGGCGACACCGGCCAGTCGCGCCTCGGCCGCCTGGAGCACCCCGGGCGCGATGTCCAGGCCGATGATGCGACCGTCGGCGAGGTGGGGACGGAGGTGCTCCAGGACGAAACCGTTGCCGCATCCCACGTCGAGCAGCGTCTCGGTGCCGGCCAGCTCCAGCTGCTCGGCCAGGTGGTCGATCAGCGAGCGGGGGCTGGTGCGGTAGCGGTTGTGCGCGAGCTGCTTGCCGTCGAGCATCCGCGTGTCGGCGAAGAACACGTCACGTGCGTCCTGGGTGGACAGTTCGAAGAACTCCTCGGGGATGACCTCGGCGGCGAGCCTGTCCACCTCGGGGGTACGGAAGTCCATGACACTCCTTTCAAGCGCGCTCGGGAGCGCATGTGGAAGACAGCGGGGGAGATGGAACGGAGCCGGTCGGCCATTTGGTGCCGACGTACTTGTGCGGCAGCAGTCCCGCGAGTGGAACGCACGTACCGACGCCTTCAATGGAGACCACCACCGACAGGCCGGGCTCATGGTCGAGCAGGAGCTCGCGACACAGCCCGCATGGCGGGACGATGCGGGCCGGGCCGTCTTCGCTGGGTTTGGGGAAGCGCACCGCGGCGACCGCGAACAGCGGAGCTTGGGTGGCCATCCGTGCGACCCCCAGCGCGACCGCCTCGGCGCAGATCGCCGCGCGGCCGATCATGGCGTCCAGATGCAGGCCCAGATGGACGGTACCGTCCGTGTCCAGCAACGCGGCGCCGATCTGGTGACGGGCGAGGACGTACCGTTCGGCGATCAGCTCGTGGGCGGCGGCCACCAGACGTCGGCCGATCTCGTCCTGGCAGGTGCCACTCGGGTCGCCCCTCTCAACGGCGGTCATATGACCACGCCTGTGGGAGCGAGGAAGTCGCGGTGAATCTGCGATTCCTGCGGTCCGCGCGTTCCCTGGTACTTGCCCGCGTAGAGGGTGACGTCGCCCTGGGGCACCCAGAACGTCACCTGGCCGATCAGCAGACCCGGGTAGACGCGGACGGGCTGCACGGCGTGGAGTTGCAGCGTCCACTGGTTGATGGAGCCGATGTCGATCAGGTCGGCGGTCACGTGCACGAACAGGCCGAGACGCGCGACTCCGGAGCGGGCCCGGATGATCGGCACGTAGTGGTCGCTGCCCATGATTTCGACCGTGCTGCCGAGATAGATCCGATCCGGTTCCAGAACCAGCCCCGCCTCGGGGATGGCCAGTTCCTTCACCGGATTGGGGCGCCGTACGTCGAGCATCTCATCGGTGTAGACCTTCAGGGCGGTGCCGAGGCGGAAGTTGTAGCTGTTGGGATTGACCTGATCAGCGCAGAAAGGCTCGATGATGATGCGGCCCGCCTCGTACTGATGAGTGATCTCCGGTCCCGTCAAGATCATCGCCTGGCTCCTCGGCGAGCGGGTCGGCGCCCTGCGGTCAGTAGGTCGGGGTAGGGAGTGACGGCCTCGGAGAAGCGTCCGAAGTGGCCGTCGTAGGGAAGCCGGTCACCGGAAGGGATCCAGAAGGACACCTGGCCGACGATCATCCCGGCATAGACGCGGACGGCCTGGCACACGACGATCTCTAACGTCCACCGGTGAACCGCCCCCAGATTGCCCAGGTCGGCGGAGACCTGCAGGTAGACACCGAGCCGTCCGAGGGAGGAGCGGCCGATCAGGGACGGTACGTAGTGGTCGCTGCCGATCCGCTCGACGGTGGTACCCAGATACACCTGGCCCGGCCGCAGTACGACTCCCTCGTCGGGGATGGTGATCTCCCGCACCGGGTGCTCGCCCAGCGCGTCGATCACTGGACCTCGATGTGTGCGCAGTACCGGCCCCAGACGGTAGTTGTAGCTGTTGGGGTTGACCTGCTCGATGCAAAAGGGCTCCAGAGCGATGCGCCCTGCCTCGTGCTGATGGATGATCTCCGGTCCGGTGAGGATCACGGCATGACCTCGCGCACAAGCTCAGCCGCTCGACCCTGCAATTGCTCCAGGCCACCGTCATTGATCACCCGATGGTGGGGAACGCAGTCCGGCGGAAGCTCGGTGACATGGTCGTCCGCGCCCGGCGACAGATCCCCGCGAGCCTGCTTGCGGGCCTGGCGCACCCTCTCCGGTGCCCACACCTCCACCAGGAGGAAGCCCAGTTCGACCAGCACCTCGACGTCAGGAGCCCGCATGTCGTCGCACACCACCACACCGCCGGGGTGTTTCTCGGCGGCCTGGATGACCCGCCGGGCGAAGGGGTCGGTCAGCGCGGCGGAGTTGATCCGGCGCAGGTGGCCGGCCAGGTCGTTGAGCAACAACCCGTCCTGCTGGCCGGGGCCCAGCAGGGGACGTCCGGCGAACACGTGGACAACGGCTTGGAGTGTGTACAGCGGAGCGGCGAGCTTCAGGGGCACGACCGGCACACCGGCGGCCATGAACTCCTGGCCGAGGGAGACGCCGAACGTGGACTTACCGGCTCCCGGCCTTCCATAGAGCGCAACTTTGATCATGATGCTGACCTCCTCGCGGGGGCGGGGCTGATCGGGGACGAATTCGCATGACCGCGGCTTGCCAGCTCCACGGCCAGTTGCTGAAGGCCCAGGGCGACTTTCTCGGGACCGGTCATCACAGCAGATCCACCTGGCTCGTCGGGATGACGAACCAGACGGCCTTGCCTTCCGGTCCGCTTCTGGTGGCATAGGTGGCGTTGTGCCAACCGCAACGGCCTCCTGACAGCTCGGAGACGATGCCCAGGCCACGACCATGTTCCGATTCGACTCCGGTGGCACGCATGGCCGGGCTGATGGTGCCGCTGTCGATCATCTCGACACGAAGCTCTCCCTCAAGGGATCGCAGAACCAGCTCGAAGGGCGGATCACCGTACATGACGGCGTTTCCCACCAGTTCGCTCACCATGAGCACCGCATCGTCCACCGGATCCTGAGGGATATGCAGTCCGGTGAGAGCCTCTCGGATCAGATCCCTGGCCTGGGCTGCGGCTTGTGCGTTCTCACGTAAGGGCCATGCGGCGACGATGGCCGATCGCGGCTGGAGCAGGGTCACCACGACGCCTTCCTCTGCTGCTCTGCTGTTGGACGGTCTCAACGATGTCGCGAACCGATTACCGTCGGTAGCGAGAGAGGCCCGCATGTAGGTGCGGTGGATTCACACTGAGAGTGCGGCGGATTCACACCCTCGACAGACCGCTGCCGCGTGAGCACCTGGCTTACGGTCGGGATATGCCTGGTCACGATGTGAATTGCGCCAGGAGGATCCGGGCGCGAAGTCCCGGCAGATCCTCTGGTGCGCTCGCTGAGGAGATCCGTTCCTGCTGCGGTCATTCCTCTCTCAAAGCGCACCGGCTGGCCAGAGGATGGACCATCGAGAAAGCCGTCGCATCCTTCCACGAGATGTGCGCCCGCGAAGGCCTCGGGGCTCGTGGCCTGACCACCCGATCATGGATCGAGTGGGAGAGGGAACACCTGCCCAGCGCTGACTACCAGGACCTTCTCTGCCGCCTGTTGCTGACCGGGCCGGTGCAACTGGGGTTCGCACGCTCGTACGAGCCGGCAGATGAGCCCACGCCACCGCCGTTTCACAAAGAAGCCCTTGTCGCCGGCGCGGCTCGTGAGTCACTCGCGCATGCCGCCGCTGCTCAGCTCACCGATGTGAGCACGGTGACTCTGGAACACGCCGACGACGAGATCCGCCGGCTGGCGGCCGAATACGTCTATGCCGACCCCATGCCGCTTTTCCACAGGATGCTCCAGCTGCGCGGTGAGATCTTCGCACTGCTGGACGGCCGCGTCCGACCGGCCCAGGCCGTCCAGCTGACACTACTGGCCGGGCAGGTCTGCGGGTTGCTCGCCAACGCGAGCCTTGACCTGGGCAATCAGGCTGCGGCGTCCGCGCAGGCCAGGGCGGCGTGGACCTACGCCTCAATCATCGATCACCATGCACTGCGTGCCTGGGTACGCGGGCTCCAGGCCATGATCGCCTATTGGACGGGGTTCCCTGAGATGGCGGTCGATCTCGCGCGTGATGGGAAGCGGTACGCACCCGGAACCACGGCATTCGCGCGCCTCACCGGTATCGAGGCGCTCGCGTCAGCGGCGATGGGAATGAGACCCGACGCCTTGCGTGCGCTCGGCAACGCCTGGGATCGTCCGGGTGCTCACGACGAGCTCCACGACGACGTCGGCGGCGAGTTCGGATTCGATCTGGCCAAGCACTCCTATCTCGCCGCCGGCACGCACATCCACCTGCGGTGTCCTGGGAATGCGATCGCCCTGGCCGAACAGGCCATCTCGCTTTACCAGTCAGGTCCGCCGCATCTGCGGGCCTATGGAAACGAGGCGATCGCCTACTCCGATCTCGCTGTGGGACACCTTCTCAACGGTGACCTGGAGGCAACCGCGGCTGTGATCACCAGAGTCCTGTCGCTACCCGAACACCAGCGCATCGACGGCCTGGCCCAGCGTCTCAACGGTGTACGCCTCAAGGTGGCCGGTGAGCCACGGTTTCACGGCTGCCCACAGGCGCGAGCGCTCGTCGAGTGCCTTGAGGAGTTCTCCTTCTTTTCGTCTCCGCGGGAGCTCTGCCGGTGAGGGCCGTCCTGTCGGAGAGCTCCACCTTGCTCCAGCTGTGCCGCGTGGCCGGCATCGACGGCCGAGACGCCCGGCTGATCCGTGTGTGCGTCAACGTGGTCTTTCATCTCCCACGTGCCAACGCCGTGGCGCGGATCGCCTCGGCGGAGACGGCCGCACGCGCGCGTCGGGTAGTCCGTCTGGCGCACTGGCTCGAAGCCATCGGGTTTCCCGCCGCACGCATTCACCATGACGTTCCCGAAGCGATCCTCATGGACGGCCAGGTCGCCACTTTCTGGGAACATCTTCCCCAGCAGGTCGCCTCTCCTCCTGTCGTACGGCTCGCGCCACTGCTGCGACGGCTACACGCGCAGACACCCCCCTCTCCGCTGCCGTCCTGGGATCCCGTGACGGAAGCTCGGAGCAACCTGCAGTTGGCTCGCGGAGTCGTTCACGATCGTGATCGTGGTCTTCTGCTGGACTGGTGCGACCGGCTGGAGGCGGAGCTGCCCACACTCCGACACAGCCTGTCGTATGGGCTGATACATGGTGATGCGTGGGGAGGAAATCTGCTCTGGCGCGGTGAGGAGGTGGTTCTATGTGACCTTGATCAGATGTGCTACGGGCCTTGGGCATGGGATCTGGTACCCACCGCGGTGAACGCGTTGCGCTTCGGTCACCCGCCCGCAGACGAGCTTCTGGCGGCTTACGGCTTCGACGTGACCGCCTCGGCGGTGTTTCCTCTACTGAGGCAGGTTCGCGAACTGACCATGCTGACCGGAGTGTTGCCGGCCCTGCCTGACCGCCCCTTCATCGCCGAAGAGTTCAGGCGGAGAGTCGCCAGTCTCCGGGGAAACGGCCCAGATCGATGGACACCCTATGGATAGCTGCGGGCTCACCTTCTGTGACGTAGCGTTGTAGCCGACGACGTTTGGGAGGCCCTCGTGATGGCCAAGCCTGGACACGACGCCGATTGCGCCCAGCGCATCCGCATGCGCCGGCTCGCTCAGGAGGCGAACCCTCCGCCGATCAGTGTGTTGCATGCGATCGCAGCGGAGATAGGTGGGTGCTGCGAGCACCATCCGCTGAAGTGCCTCCGGCTTGCTCTGGGCTGGAGCAGCGCGGACAAGGCCGTCCAGGCGATGCACCGCATGTGCCAGACCCACAGCCTCGGTGCTCGCGGACTGACCAAGAGGTCCTGGCTGGACTGGGAGAACGGGCACCGTCCTGGTGCGGACTACCTCGACCTGCTGTGTCGCCTCTTCCAGACCGGCCCGGTGGAACTCGGATTCGCCACCGACTACTCCCCAGGCGTGAAGACCCCGGTCCCCGCACCTGAACGGGAGCTGATCATGAGTGCCGCCAACGAGTCCAGCGACCACGCCGCCGAAGCCGAGGCAGCCGTCGTCGGCTCCAACGCCCTGGAGCAGCTGAGCGACGACATCACCCGCCTTGCCCGCGCCTATGTACATGCGGCGCCTCTTCCTCTTTTCGGTGAGCTGACGCGCATCCGTAACCGTACGTACCGCCTCATCGAGCGCACTCGCCACCCCGGCCAGCAGCGTGATCTCTATCTGGTCGCCGGACAGGTCTGCGGGCTGCTAGGGAGTGCGAGCTTCGACCTCGGCTACCCGCACGCGGCGGCGGAGCAGGCCAGGGCGGCACGTGTCTACGGTGAAGTCATCAGCCACAACGAGCTGACCGCGTGGGCTGACGGTCTGCTGGCCTGCGTGGAGTTCTGGGCGGATCGTCCGGCGCAGGCACTGCGGCTGGTGGAACGAGGCCTCGTTCTCGCCCCCACCGGCACCGCCCGGGTCCGCCTGCTCAGCATCGCGGCGCGAGCGTCCGCCCTGCTCGGCGACGTAGAGGGGGTCCGCGAAGCAGTTCGTGGCGCCCAGGACGCCCGCGGCCCTCAGGGGGAGTTGCATGACGGTGTGGGTGGCGAGTTCGGATTCAACGAGGCGCGACAGGCCTTCTGCGCGGGTTCCGCTTATCTGAGCGCCGGGTTGGCGCCGGATGCGGAGAATGAGTGTGAGCGCGCGCTTGCTCTGTACCGTCGTGCGCCTGCCGAAGAGCGGTGGTACGCCGCCGAAGCGAGCGCCTCCGTCGATCTCGCAGCAGCCCGGCTGCTCTCTGATGACGTCAGCGGAGCAACGGACGCCCTGTCCCCCATGTTCACGCTTCCAGCGGACAAACGGGTTGAAGGGCTGGTGAAGCGGCTCTGGCAGGTCCGAACGTCACTTGCCGCGATCCCGTCTCGCGAGACGACCACCTTGGTGGGAAAGATCGAGGAATTCACCGCCGAAACCGTCACACGAGCGCCGATGTCTTTTTAGCGGCGATCCCAGATCTCAAGGAGTTCTCGCTCCTTCTCCTGGGACAACCCGTGGTGAGCTTGACGGTCGTAGGCAGCAGGATCTCCGCTCTTGGACAGCCACCCGTAGGTGCCTCGCACCGTGTCCTCGATCGGGCGGCAGGTCAGCCCGGCGTGTGCCGCCCTGGTCGTGTTCACGGACCAGGTGCCCGGGGGAGTCCGCCACAGCGGAATCTCAGTCCACTGCCTGACCTGGTGATCGATCAGGAAGTCGTCGTCGACCCAGGTCAACTCGGCACCTGACCCGGTCTCAGCGACGCACGCGTCGAGCATCTGCCCGAAGGTGGCCTGCCCTTGAGGCGCCACCACGTTGAAGGTCCCTGCCGTCCTCTTCTCCAGGCACTTGAGGGTGAACGCGGCCAGGTCTCGGATGTCGACGGGCTGGATCGGCTTCGTGGCATCTCCCGGTGCGAGCACCCGGCCGCCGCGCTCGATTCGCCGTAGCCACCAGGTCAGCCGGCCCACGTTCTCATGTGGCCCGAGGATCACTCCGGGGCGCAGGACGGTGACCCGGCCGTTGAAGGCGTCCACCACCGCGCGCTCACAACCGGCCTTGTAGGCCCCGTACTGCGCGGCCGTCCACGTCGCCTCGTCTTCGGCTGTGCCTGACGCCTCCGGTGCGCATTCGTAGACAGGACTTTCCTCGCTGACAGGCTCGGTTGGCCAGGCCGGATAGACCGAGACGGTGGAGAAGAAGACATAGGCGCCCGCCCGGTCCGACAGGAGGCGGGCCGCATCCCCGACGACTTTAGGCACGTAGCCGCTGGTGTCGACGACCCAGTCCCACTCGCGGCCGGTGACCAACTCGCGGAGATGAGTCGCGTTCTCCCGGTCTCCTCGGACGGCCTCCGTACCGGGCATGTCTTGGCCCGTCCGGCCGCGGTTGAACGTCGTGACCTGATGGCCGCGGGCAAGGGCATGCTCCACGAACACCCTGCCCACAAAGCGTGTTCCACCCAGCACCAAGACCTTCATGGACACGATCATCACTCAGCGAGGACGTTCTGGTCGACCGTTCCGAGGAAACCGTGGGCGGAGGCCCACCGAACCCAGCAGGTCAGAACACCCGTTCCCGCACCGCCCTGGCCATGCCCGGGTCGTCGGCGAAGACGCCGTCCAGGCCGAGCCGGTAGAGCCGCTCCAGCCAGCCCATCACGTCGCCGGTGGCCCGGGGGAAGGCCGGGCTGGCCGGGTTGCCCAGCCGGAAGTCCACCGGGAGGTGCGAGTTCTCGTTCCTGACGGTCCAGGCGTGCACCTTCAGTCCCGCCTCGTGGGCGTCCCGGATGAACGTGGTGGGCGGCAGCAGGCGGCCGTCGGGGCCGGCCGGCACGATCCGCCGGGTGTCGACGCCGACACCGTCCGCGTAACCGGCCACCTCACGCAGCCCCGCGGGGGTGACCATGGTGTCGTAGCTGCGCGGATCTCCGGCCGCGACCCAGTCGTACGGGGCGCCGCCGGCGGTGATCAACTGGATCAGCGGCAGTTCCGTCCTCTTGCTCAGCTCGCGCAGGTTGGCGGTCTCGAAGGACTGGATGAAGACCGGGGCCCCGTTCCCGTTCCAGCCGTGCCTGCCGAGCACCTCCAGCAGCGGATCCTCCAGGGAGAGACCGATGGAGTCGAAGTAACTCGGGCTCTTGGTCTCCGGGTAGACCCCGACCCCGTGCCGCCGCGCCAGCTCGACCACCTCGTCGAAGGTGGGGATCTCCGCCAGGCCGTTGAAGACGGCGTTCTGCGGGCGCAGGTCGGGGATGCGCTCCTCGGCCCTGAGGGTCTTCAGCTCGGCGAGCGTGAAATCCTCGGTGAACCAGCCGGTGATCGATCTGCCGTTGACGGTCTTGGTGGTGCGGCGGTCCGCGAACTCGGGATGGCTCTCGACGTCCGTGGTGCCGCCGATCTCGTTCTCGTGCCTGGCGACCAGCACGTGGTCCTTGGTCGCGACCAGGTCGGGCTCGATGTAGTCGGCGCCGAGCGCGATGGCCGCCTCGTACGAGAGCAGGGTGTGCTCGGGCCGGTGGGCACTGGCGCCCCGGTGACCGATGACGATGGGTTCGCCGCCGCGAGGCTCGGCGATCACGGGTTCGGATTTTGGCAACACGAAGGCGACGGTACCGGTCGCGAGAAACGCCAGCACCGCGACCTGAAACCTACGGATCATGTTCAGGACCCTAGGAGGCCCGGATGACCACCGAGACAACGACTCGCAAAGGAAGTCAGCCACAAGGACAGCGAGTCACAAAGACAACGGCCTCGGGGGCCTGGGGACGCGACCGCGGCGGCACCGGCCTTGGCCTGGCGGTCCTCTTGAAGCCCGCCATGATTGACTCGGTGGCCTGATCCCCGGGTACGCAAAGATCACACGGGGTTGCCAAGCATCTGGCACCCGAAGGCGCCGTCCCCGTCGTGGAACGGGAGTCCGGAGGGGTCGGTGAGCGGGAGCCGCAGCACGAAACACGCGCCGCCGATGGATGAGTCCCCGGCCCGGAGGGTCCCCCGATGGCCCTCGGCGATCTCGCGGGCGATCGCCAGGCCAAGGCCGGTGCCGCCGCGGTCGCAGCTGCGGGCCGCGTCCAGCCGGGTGAACCGTTCGAAGATCCGTTCCCGGTCGGCCTCGGCGATGCCCGCTCCGTCGTCGGAGACCGCCAGTTCCGCGGTGTGCGCGTTACGGATGACCTCGACCCGCACCACGCGTTCCGCGTGCCTCTGGGCGTTGTCCAGCAGGTTGGTGAGCACCCGGGCGAGTTGGAGACGGACCGTGTTGACCTTCACCCCGGGCGTGAGCCACAGCTGGACGTCGAGCCGGTCCGCCCGCCGGAAGACCTCCGCCTGGACCAGCTGTGCCAGGTCCACCGGCTCCCACTCGATCGGCGTGTTCTCCCCGGCCCTGGAGAGCGCGAGCAGGTCGGTGATAATCGCCTCAAGTCGATCGACGTCGCTCAGTGCGCGCCCGAGCACCTCTCCCAGGTCGTGATCGCCGGGATGCAGCTGAGCCTCCTCGAGCTCCACGCGCAGCGCGGCGACGGGGCTGCGCAGCTCGTGCGAGGCGTCGGAGGCGAACCGGCGCTGCTGTTGCAGCGCCTGTCTGAGTCGTTTCAGCGTGCGGGCGACGGATTGGGCGACCTCGACACCGTCGGAGGGCTCGGGAGTCTCGTGGCCCCGGTGCCCGAGGTCCGAGGACGCGTCGAAATCATCGACGTAGTCACACAGACCGGCTATATACCTCATGTCAGTTTTTCCTTCCCGCCACCAGGCCTTGGCAGTGTGCGGTGCGTGGTCACCACGCTAGGAGGACTGTCGGCGTAACCGCCACCCCCAGGTGGTCCGATGACCACCCCCAGATGGGCCGAATCGGCGACCTCCGCCGGACGGGACGCCTGCGTGCCGGGCCACCCCCGCGGCTCGGCCGTACGCCTATCGGCCGGGCAGGAGACCCGTCCGGGTGGCCACGACGACCGCCTCAAGCTGGCTGTGCACGCCCAGCTTCGCCATGACGTTCTTGACGTGGCCGCGAGCGGTGTGCAGGCTCACGACGAGCTGTTCGGCGATCGCCCGGGGATCGAGCCCCTCCCCCATCAGCCCGAGGACCTCCAGTTCGCGCGCGGTGAGCCCTGCCCGGTTCTCTCGGCCGGCTCGGGGTGGCGTGCCAGGCGAAGGGGGCCGCAGGAGCACTCCGAGCGTCTCGCCCTCAACCATGATGATCTTCTCGTCGACCGAAGCCCGGATCACTCTGAGGATGGCCGAGAATGTCGTGTCCTTGGCAAGGAATCCGGCGGCGCCCACCGCCTCGGCGGCCGTGAAGAGATCAGGAGTGGCGTCTCCCGTCAGAATGAGGACGCGGGTCTCCGGATAGACCGCCTTGATCCGCCTCGTACCCTCGATGCCGTCGACATCGGGCAGGTGGATGTCCATGAGCACCACGTCGGGGTGGTGTGCCTCCATGAGGGGTACGGCATCCTCAACCGTTCCAACGGCTCCCACACAGTCCAGATCCGGCTGGGCGCCGATCGCGATCTCAAGAGCGCCGGCAAGCGCCCGCTGGTCCTCGACCACGAGGACTCGGGTCATCGGATGCTCCTGCTCACTTGGGCCGCGAACGCCTCCCGGCTCATGACCGCTCGTTTCGTGGGCGGCCCCCCGCCGCCATACGGTCCGCCGATCATGGCCCCGCGGGTGAGTCAAGGGTCAAGGGCCGGGAACAGGCCGAACGGCCGACATACCCTGTTCAAAGGCCCTGCTCACGACGCTACCCGCGGCGTGGCGCGATGGGCAAGTCCCGCCGGATCCGGTCACGGGGGTCTTCGTGCGGCGGGTGCGGCCGCGGGGGTCTCATGAGTACGCGAGGTACCGGGTACGCGCCCCGGCCTTTCCTCGCTCGTCCTCACCCCCGGTGGGGCACGGGCGGCGGCACATCCCGCGGGACCCCGTTTGGGATCCGCGCAGGCTGGAGACGAGTTCCCAGGTGACCACCTACTCGTTCAGGCTGTATGTGGCCGGGAACACGGAACGGTCCAAGGCGGCGGAGGTGAACCTGCGGTTCCTCTGCGACGCCCACCTGTCCGGCACGTACGAGGTCGAGGTAGTCGACGCCGCCGAACGGCCCGACCTGGCGGAGGAGGGACGGATCCTGGCCACCCCGACGGTGATCAGACTCGCGCCACCACCGCAGCGGCGGGTGATCGGGGACCTGTCCGATCACGACCGCGCCGCCGTCGCCCTCGGCCTCCCGGTCCTGGAAGAACCGTCCTCGGAAAGGCCACGACGATGACCGGCGGCGGAACGATCGAGCGGATGCCCACGGGGATCAACGGCTTCGACCATGTCGCCCTGGGCGGGCTGCCCGCCAACCGGTCCACACTCGTGAGCGGCACGACCGGCAGCGGTAAGACACTGTTCGCCGTCGAGTTCCTCGCGCGCGGGATCATGCGTTTCAACGAGCCGGGGGTGTTTGTCACCTTCGAGGAGACAGCCGGTCATATCCGGCGTAACTCGGCCTCGCTGGGCTTCCCCATCGAGCGGTGGGAGGACGAGGGGAAGTGGGCCTTCGTCGACGCGTCAACGGGCATCGGCGAGGAGGAGCCGACCGTCGGGTCCTACGACCTCGGCGCGCTGGTGGCCCGCATCCAGCACGCGGTCCGTCAGACCGGAGCCCGCCGTGTCGCGCTCGACTCACTCGGCGCGATCTTCACCCGCTTCACCGGCGTCGAGACCATCCGCCACGAGCTGGTCCGGATCGCCTCCATTCTCGAAACGCTCGGGGTCACCTCGATGCTCACCGCGGAGCGGCCCGCGGAGTATGACGGCGTGACCCGCTACGGGGTCGAACAGTTCGTGCTGGACAACGTCATCATCCTGCGCAACGTCCTGCGGCAGGGGCGGCGGAACCGTACCGTCGAGATCGTCAAGTTCCGCGGCGCCCCACACCGTTCTGGGGAATGGCTCTTCACCATCGACCCTCAGGACGGGATCGTGGTCGTTCCCCTCGCGTTCCTGGCGTCCTCCGGCCGCGCGTCATCGGACCGTGTCTCGTCGGGCAACACCGAGCTGGACGAGATGTGCGGCGGCGGCTTCTACCGGGACGCGGTCGTGCTGATGTCCGGCCCGACCGGCACGGGCAAGACGCTGGCGGGTCTGCGTTTCGCCGCCACCGCGTTCGACGCGGGCGAGCGCAGCCTGTTCTGCACCTTCGACGAGACCCGTGAGCAACTCTTCCGCAACGCCGACGGCTGGGGCTTGGACATCAGGTCCATGCAGGCATCGGGTCTGCTCCGGGTCATCTCCGACTACCCGGAGGTGGCGTCGCCGGAGGATCATTTCCTCCAGCTCAGGAGGGCCATCGAGGAGTTCGGGCCCCGTCGGCTGGTCATCGACACGCTGTCCGCGCTCGAACGCGTCGTCACGCCACGGGCCCTGCTCGACTTCGTCATCGCGCTGGGAGCGGTCCTCCGCCAGAACGAGATCACAACGCTTCTCACGGCGAGACCCACGGGGCGGATCATGGCAACGGGCACGCCGACGACCGCGGAGATCGCCGGCTTCACCGACGTCTGGGTCCTGCTCCAGTACGTCGAGCGCATCGGGGAGATCCAGCGTGCGATCACCGTACTCCAGACGCGGGGTTCCGCCCACGACCAGGGCATTCGCCAGGTGACGATCGACGGCACCGGCATGCACATCGGTGAGCCCTTGCGGGGCATCTCCCGGATCCTCACCGGAGACATCAGCCCCGCGACCCTGTGGACATCCGGATCCGAGGGGACAGAAGGGCCGTCGGGGTGAGGATCGAAGAGGATCCCTCAGCCGCGGGCTCCGAGCCGGGGCGGCCCGACGACGCGGGATCTCCGGGCAACATCAACCAGGTGATCGTGTCGGCCTCGGCGGACGGGATCATCGCGGTCGACGAGCAGGGAGTCATCCGGCTCTGCAACCCGGCCGCCGCGGAGCTCTTCGCCCGCCCGGCGGAGGAACTCATCGGCACCTTGTTCGGCTTCCCCCTCGTCGCCGGCGCGGCGACCGGGATCGACCTGATGCTGCCCGGCGGAGGCAGTCGGGTGGTCGAGATGCGGATCACCGCCACGCCCCTGGAGGGCGAGCACCTCTACGTGGCAACACTCCGCGACGTCACACGCCAGCGGCACGAAGAGCGGGAGATGGAAGCGGCCCTGGATCGCCAGAACGTCGCCGTGGCGATCGCGGCCCACGAACTCCACAATCCCCTGGCGGCGATCAGCGTGCTGGTGGACGTGCTGCGTGACCGCCTGGTCGCGCTGGCCGAGGAGCAGAGGGCCGAGATCGTCGAGCGCATCGCCGATCGCACGGCTCGTCTCCAGGGGCTGGTCCGGAAGCTCCTCACCGCGTCGACGATCGACGCGAGGGGTGCGTCCGCCTCCCTGGAACGCGTCCCCGTGCTCGAATTCATCCTCGAACGGCTGGGCGAGGTGGACGGGCGGCCCCAGGACGTGCACCTGTCCTGCAGTCCCGAGTTGGTGGCCATGGTCGATCGCAAGGAGTTCTCGGCGATGCTGGAGAACTACCTGGAGAACGCCTTCGCCTACGGGCACCCGCCGATCGAGGTGTCCGCGTTCGGGCGGCCTGGCTGGGTCCAGGTCCGGGTGTGTGACCGGGGGGCGGGTGTGCCGGAGGATTTCGTGCCCCGGCTGTTCGAGCGCTTCAGCCGTGCGCCGACGGTCGAGCAGGAGACGGAGGGAACCGGGCTGGGACTGTGGATCGTCCGCAGCCTCGCCCGGGGCAACGGCGGCGACGCCTGGTACGAACCCGGCAAGGACGGGGGCGCCTGCTTCTGTCTCCGCCTGCGCCGAGAGCCGACGTCCTGAGCCGCCGATCTCCAGGGTGGCGACGGGTCAGGCCAGGGAGGGCGAATCCTTGGCCGGCCGGGTTCCTGGCGGGGCGCCCGTGCCGGTCTGCTTGGCCGGGTTCCTGGCGGGGCGCCCGGCCA
>NZ_JBFAOJ010000137.1:0-18021 GCF_040675205.1 Streptosporangium sp. NPDC049644
AGCCCGGTAGCCGGCCCCGGCCGCCGGGTAAGGAGGACCGCGAGTATCACCTGGCGGCGGGGGATTTCCAGGCCCTTGACAACAACCGAACGGCCAACGGCGTTAACGAGCCGGGGCGGGCCGAGATATCGCCGTCCACCGTTTCGATGTGCTTCAGCAGTTCCTGGCCCATGTCGCCGCCCACGCGGCCCTAGGGGCCGGAACGCACCGCGGCCGGCGTGACGACTGGCCGTATGCCGGCCTGGCCGACCTGCTGCTCACACGGCGGCCTGTTCACCCCGGCTGACCGGTCCGCGCACATTCAACCCGGTCCGCCGGGCTCGTGCTTCGCCGACGCCACGCGGATCGCCGATGCGCACGATCGGCGCTCCGGTTGTCGATGACCGCCGCCGATCATCCCTGCCCGGTCGCGAGACAGCTCCACGATCAGCTCTCGAATACCCTGTCAGGGCCGCTTCAGGTGCTCGTCTCCTACCCGGCCTCGCCGCGGGGCCGTCAGTCGCGGGTCAGCCCGCCCGACCGACTCGCGCCAAGTCCTGTTTCGCACTCCCGGACGGGGACCGTGGAGTGGAACTCGATCATCGTTTGCCGAGCGGGCGCGAAGCACATGGCAGTGATCTCCGCGGGCGCGTGTCCCGCGGAGATCACTGCCCAGCGGCTACGGTCCGGCCGGCCGGTGGTCCGATGCCGCTGAGACGGTGTGGATCGTCAGCCCACCGGACCGTTGATCACAATGTTGTCGACCGTCATGGCACCGCTGTTGTGGATGCCCCAGATGAGGTAGTAGTCGTCGAACGCACCGGTGGTGAACGTCACCGACCTGCTTTTCACCCCGGAGCCGGTGGAATCGGTCAACATCCCGCCCCACCAGTCGTTGCCATATCCCCCGCTGGGGGTCCGCGCCAGGAAGTAGTGCTCGACCTGGGAGTTCGCAGGCCCGAGAATCCGGTACCGGTAGCTCACCGTGTAGGTCGTCGAGCGCTTCAGCTTCATCTTGGCCCTGTTCGAGATCAGGAGCTCCGTCCACTCCCTGGCGGGCAGGCTCTGACCGTAGGCCGAGAAGCTTCCCGACACCACCTGGGACTTGTCCGAGGTGATCCGCAAGGCGTGGTCGAATCCTCCCCAAGTGGAGTAGGCGGTCTTGTCGTACGAGCCCGACTCGAAGTTCTCCCCGATACAGCGGCACGGCCCAGCCGAGCCGTCGTAGTTCATCTTCCACTCCACGTTGCCTCCGAGAGGACCGGCACGGCCGATGTTCGTCGGCTTGACGGTGATCTTCTGGTTATCGAAGGCGGCGGGAATCGTCGTCTCGAACCCGTGGGAATCGCCAAACTCCGGATGGGCGTCACGGATGTCGGTACGGAGCTGGAAGGCTGAGGCCGTCTTGACCGGCTTGCCGTCCGCGAAGATCGAGACCTCTACCGGCGAGCGGGTGTCGGGGTCGATCGCCCAGCCCTTGACCAGGATGTTCTCGCCCTGCCAGCGCACTTCGTTCAGCGCCCCGAACGGATCGTGCCGGGAGTTCTGGGTCATGCAGCCAAGCTGTTTCCCCACTCCTCCAGAGTCGGCGTTCACACAGAGCTCGCTGGGGGTGCCTTCGAGTCCGTCATGCTTGATCCACACTTCCCAGCCATGGTTGGGGCCGAACGTGGGGAAAGCCTTGGCGATGTCGGGGCGCGGTAGGGCGGCGCTGTAGCCGCGGAAAAACTCTTTCTTGTCGCGGAATCCACTGAATGTCGCGTAGGAGGCGGTATAAGGATCGATCATCCAGCCGCCGATCACGGAGTACGCGCCCGATTCGACGACCGCGAGAGGAATCCGGTACTCGATGGCGCCGAACGCCCGGGAGTCGAACTCAAGGCATCCGAGGTCGGTGACCTTGGTGGTGGTGTAGAACGCCGATACGCAAACCTGGTGCAGCCCTCTGGTCGGTGGGATCTGGACGTCGAAGTTGAACCCGTGCGCGTCGCCGTAGGGGGTGCCCGGCCTCGGGGTGTTGGCCCAGCTTGTGACCTGCGCCTGTCCCGATGTGCCGCCGATCACTTGGACGGTCTTGGAGGGGTAGGCGCTGTTCGCGGCCCATCCCTTGACGCGGATCCGTCCTCCCGCCTCCAGGATCGCCTCCTCGAGTTTTCCCACCACCGTGTTGGTTCCCGGGTCAGTGGTGGGTGCCGCGTTGGGCTGCTGCGGGAGCTTGAGGAAGCCGTCGGGAGTCCGGTCCAGCCGCCGCGTCTTCGGTGGTTCGACCTTCCGCGTGCCCGACAGGTCGGGGAGTTGTGCGCGGTCGAGCTCGCTCGGCGTGTAGGGCGTGAACTTCTCCTTCCCCTTCTCCTTTTTCTTTGTCCCCGGGTCCGGCTTTTTGCGCGTATCCGCGAGCTCCCCCGCGGACTGAACGGTCAGCGCCGGCGCGGACGATCGGGCGCTGCTCGGTGCGTTGACGAGTGTGCCTCCGGCGGCCTGCGCCGGTGGCGCCATCGGGAAGAGCAGGAGCGCACACAGCACGCTCGCCGCTCGCAGGGCATTGGTTCCTCTTCGCATGGTCATTCCTCTGACTCCCTGGACGGGATGAGATGGGGAACAGACGTCGGTGGGGCTGATGAAGGCCACGGACCGCGCATCCGGGTTGTCATGTGGACGGGTTCCATCCAGGGGCTCCGTCCGGTCTCTTTCATCGGGCGGAGGGACGGGTCATGGTGTCGTAGGTTTCGAGGAGTTTGTGGGCGGTGGTGACGGGGGCAAGGGTCTCGGTGTAGGTCTTTTGCTTGAGGCTCTTGGAGTGGTGGTCGTAGCGCAGGCGCAGGGTGTCGGCGGTGTGGTAGGCGAAGGCCGCGATGGTGTTGGCCAGCGGGTCCTGGCTCCACCGGTCCACGGGCAGCTGGCTCTTGTACCAGGTCAGACAGTTGGTCAGCCAGGCGTGCTGCTGGCCGGCGAAGGGGTTGAGAGTGGCGGCGCAGGCCGTCTCGGAGGTGGCGGCGCAAGAGCTGTAGGTGTTTTGCGCCGTGCGGAAGATGGTGGTGATGGTGGTGTCGCCGGGGGTGTCGGCGGGCAGGCGCTCGGCGCCGTGCAGCAGGACCTGCAAGAGCTCGTCGTCGTTGAGAGCGGTGGGGAAACCGACCGCGGTGTAGGCCTGCAGCAGGCGCAGAGCGGTGGTGAGCTCGGCGTTGGCCTGGAAGAGAGGCTTGCCCGGGGTGGTCAGCTCGGTGACGACGGCGTCGTAGTAGCCCTTCTGGCGTTCGGTCAGGAACCGGGTGACCTGGGTACGGACGGCCTGCTGGGGCTCGGGGTACTCGGTGAGCGTGGCGCTTTCGGCGAAGGACTGCCGATAGCCGCCGCTGACCCAGCGATCGAGGTAGTACTGGACGGGGTTGCAGGCCGACGGGGGTTCGGGGCTGGAATCGGGTCTGCGGCAGACGGTGGGCACCTCCCAGGTCTTGGTCCAGGTACGCAGCGTCTGGGGCGGGTTCGCAGGCTGGCCGGAGGCGCTGGGCCAGGTGATGCGCAGGTGCATGGTGACCGACAGGGTCGAGGTGATGGAGTCCTCGGTGAGGGCGACCTGGTGGCAGTAGCCGAGAGTGGGCCGGGAGCCTTCGGGGAAGGCGTATCGGGCCATGGGGATGGCGTTGCCGCTGTAGGTGACGTTGGCGGGCCGTTCGAGGTTGAGGATCGGGCCCTGCCCGGAGCCGCCGGTGCAGATCGGCACGATGTCGGGAGGAGAAGGCTGGGTGGCGATGGCCTGGTCGGCGGTGCCGAAGAGCTTGTAGTCCTTGTTGTCGACGGCCTGTTTCTGCAACGGCAACAGGGCGGCGTTGAAGTCGGTGGCGGCGTTCTTGTAGTCCTCGACGAGCCCGGCGTAGAGCTTGTTGGTGTGGGACCCGTCGGGGTTGGGAGTGGGGGCGGGCTCACTGAGCGCGCGGACGGCGGCGTCGATGTCCCGGCCCGCGGCGACGAGGTCGGCGGTGCGCTGGGGATTCATCTGGGCGGCGTAGACGGGGTTCTCCGCGGCGAGCTGACGGTAGCCGGTGGCCATCGACAGCCAGACCGCGGCGTTGGGAATCTCCGCGACACCGGCCGGCACACTGGCGGGCCATCCGTACTTACGGTTGCCGTACCAGGTCAAGAACCCGGCCGCGCCACCGGTCTCCTCATACAGATCCAGCGCGGCCACCGGATCGTTCTCGTGAGTGGGGTAGCTGCCCTTACTGGGCACGAACGGAGCCTCCCGCGCCTGCGACACCCCAGCGAAATGAACCAGGTTCATCGTGCTGTCGAACTCTCCCACGGTCGGGATCGGCTGCTGATGGGTCTCGCGATACCGGAGATGCTGGCTCAGCGCCACTCGGACATTCTTGAGGTGCTCGTTCTGCAGGGACTTGACGATCTCGCTCGACCAGGTGTCCACCTTCTGCTCGATGGTGTGGAGCTGTCCCTGGATCTGGGTGAGCTGGGCGATCGACACCTGCTGCAGTTTCAGGACCTCGTCGAACTTGCCCAGCATCTCGGTGTAGATGACGTTGAGATTCTTGTTCACCCGGGTGAACTGCTCGTTCATCGCGTTGTGCAGGCCCGCCACCTGCTGACGGAGCTCGCCGACCTGCTTGAGGATCATCTCCTCGGGACTGGGCTGACCGGCCTGGAAGAGCGGGAGCAGGGCGACGACCGTGGTGATGACGGTCTTGGCGAGGTCCGCCGTCCCGGTCGAGAAGACCGCCTCCCGCCAGCCCTTGCCGGCGATCTTGGGGAGGTATTCGTTGACGGCGGTGGCGACCTTGATGACCCCGTCACAGACGGCGGCCATCTTCTGCGCCTCCTTGGGATTGGTCAGCCCGAGGATCGAGGTCAGAAGCCTGAGCCCCTCCCCTGCCGCGTTGATGCTCTCCTGCCGCGTCTTGGCGCGTTCCGCCGCCAGGTCGTAGGCACTGGGTGGTGCGGCAGGCGCGTAGGTGACCCAGAGGAAGGCGCCGTCGCTTCCGTTGTGCAGGACCTCGATGTCCTTCACCGTCTGCTTGACGCTCTCGTTGCTCTTGGCCAGCAACTGGTTCATCTGCTTGACGACTTCTTCTTTGTGCTTCGGGTCGCTCGGCGGGAATTTCATGATTGCTTGAAGGTCGACGGCGTCCTTCAGGGGCGAGCTCTGCAGCAGCTGGTCGGTCGTGGCGCTCGCGGTGATGCCGGAGTCGGCACCGATCTCGGCGTTCCACGCCCTGACGGCGGGGTGGTCGGCACCCCGTTGCGCGCTCAACTCCCGGATCGCCGCCGCCGCCTTCTCGTTCAGCCCCCGCAGCACGACGGCCGCCTCGGCGTCGGCGGACCTCTGGCTGGAGAGGGACTGCCGCCAGTCGTCGTATCGCTGCGGGGAGGCGGGTAGTTCGTTCACCAGTCCGTTCAGCACCACACCGATCTCGCGATACCCCGGGTCGGACTCCGCCAAGGCGCCGATCTGGACGAGGGCGTCGGCCTCATGGCCGGCTCCGGGATAGGCGCGGTCCAGCTTCGCGCCGATTCCGGTCTCGGACGCTTTGATGGCCTGGGTGTAGTGTTCCTCGCTCGCGGCGGGGTTGCGGGTGACCTCAGCCACATGGAGCAGGCTGAGCACGACGTCCTTGAAAAGCTGCGGACTGCGTAGACGCATCGTGGCCGCGTGCAAGACGGCGTCGATCCGCTGCTGGCCGTCAAGGGACAGCCCGGCGTGCGCGGGCGTCGCGAGTGTTCCGTGCAGCAGCGACGCTGTCAGCACGAGGGGAAGAACCCCCCTTATCGCCCTGGCCAGACGGGCTACCGCCGACCCGCCACTCGTGTGGCCGCCACGGGTTCTGCTCGATCTCACCGATCGTCCTCCTTCGGATCCGCTGATGACGGATCCGCCTATGCCGCGGGCCGGGAGAACGAGCGCCGATGACTCCGCCCATCGTTCCCCGGACCGCGTGCCTGGTGTTGTCTGTGCTGTCAGCCGGTCATGGAGTGGGGGTGTGAATCACGGTGTCGTAGGTTTCGAGGAGTTTGTGGGCGGTGGTGACGGGGGCGAGGGTCTCGGTGTAGGTCTTTTGCTTGAGGCTCTTGGAGTGGTGGTCGTAGCGCAGGCGCAGGGTGTCGGCGGTGTGGTAGGCGAAGGCCGCGATGGTGTTGGCCAGCGGGTCCTGGCTCCACCGGTCCACGGGCAGCTGGCTCTTGTACCAGGTCAGACAGTTGGTCAGCCAGGCGTGCTGCTGGCCGGCGAAGGGGTTGAGAGTGGCGGCGCAGGCCGTCTCGGAGGTGGCGGCGCAAGAGCTGTAGGTGTTTTGCGCCGTGCGGAAGATGGTGGTGATGGTGGTGTCGCCGGGGGTGTCGGCGGGCAGGCGCTCGGCGCCGTGCAGCAGGACCTGCAAGAGCTCGTCGTCGTTGAGAGCGGTGGGGAAACCGACCGCGGTGTAGGCCTGCAGCAGGCGCAGAGCGGTGGTGAGCTCGGCGTTGGCCTGGAAGAGAGGCTTGCCCGGGGTGGTCAGCTCGGTGACGACGGCGTCGTAGTAGCCCTTCTGGCGTTCGGTCAGGAACCGGGTGACCTGGGTACGGACGGCCTGCTGGGGCTCGGGGTACTCGGTGAGCGTGGCGCTTTCGGCGAAGGACTGCCGATAGCCGCCGCTGACCCAGCGATCGAGGTAGTACTGGACGGGGTTGCAGGCCGACGGGGGTTCGGGGCTGGAATCGGGTCTGCGGCAGACGGTGGGCACCTCCCAGGTCTTGGTCCAGGTACGCAGCGTCTGGGGCGGGTTCGCAGGCTGGCCGGAGGCGCTGGGCCAGGTGATGCGCAGGTGCATGGTGACCGACAGGGTCGAGGTGATGGAGTCCTCGGTGAGGGCGACCTGGTGGCAGTAGCCGAGAGTGGGCCGGGAGCCTTCGGGGAAGGCGTATCGGGCCATGGGGATGGCGTTGCCGCTGTAGGTGACGTTGGCGGGCCGTTCGAGGTTGAGGATCGGGCCCTGCCCGGAGCCGCCGGTGCAGATCGGCACGATGTCGGGAGGAGAAGGCTGGGTGGCGATGGCCTGGTCGGCGGTGCCGAAGAGCTTGTAGTCCTTGTTGTCGACGGCCTGTTTCTGCAACGGCAACAGGGCGGCGTTGAAGTCGGTGGCGGCGTTCTTGTAGTCCTCGACGAGCCCGGCGTAGAGCTTGTTGGTGTGGGACCCGTCGGGGTTGGGAGTGGGGGCGGGCTCACTGAGCGCGCGGACGGCGGCGTCGATGTCCCGGCCCGCGGCGACGAGGTCGGCGGTGCGCTGGGGATTCATCTGGGCGGCGTAGACGGGGTTCTCCGCGGCGAGCTGACGGTAGCCGGTGGCCATCGACAGCCAGACCGCGGCGTTGGGAATCTCCGCGACACCGGCCGGCACACTGGCGGGCCATCCGTACTTACGGTTGCCGTACCAGGTCAAGAACCCGGCCGCGCCACCGGTCTCCTCATACAGATCCAGCGCGGCCACCGGATCGTTCTCGTGAGTGGGGTAGCTGCCCTTACTGGGCACGAACGGAGCCTCCCGCGCCTGCGACACCCCAGCGAAATGAACCAGGTTCATCGTGCTGTCGAACTCTCCCACGGTCGGGATCGGCTGCTGATGGGTCTCGCGATACCGGAGATGCTGGCTCAGCGCCACTCGGACATTCTTGAGGTGCTCGTTCTGCAGGGACCTGATGATCTCGCTCGACCAGGTGTCCACCTTCCGCTCGATGGTGTGGAGCTGTCCCTGGATCTGGGTGAGCTGGGCGATCGACACCTGCTGCAGTTTCAGGACCTCGTCGAACTTGCCCAGCATCTCGGTGTAGATGAGGTTGAGGTTCTTGTTCACGGCGTCGAACTGCTTGTACATGGCGGTCTGGAGTGTGACCACCTCCTGGCGGAGCTTGCCGAGCTCGGTCAGGATCCGCATCTCTATGCTCGGCTGACCGGCCTGGAAGAGCGGGAGCAGGGCTCCGATCGCACCGAGGATGTTCCCGGTGAGCACCACCGATCCCAGGGAGAAGATGGCGTCCTGCAATCCCTTCGCGGCGATCTTCGGGAGGTAGTCGTTGATGGCGCTCGCGACCTTGATGGCCGCCTCACCGAGGTACTTCACCCTCCTGCCGCTCTCCCCGTCGGCGAAGTCCACGACGCTGACGAGCCCTTTGAGTCCCTGCTCGACGTGCTTGATGTACTTTCCGCGTTGCGCGGCGCTCTCCTGCGCCCGTTCGAAGGCGGACTTGCAGTCGGCCAGGGCGTCCGTGCGGATAGCGGCTCCGGGCGCGCAGGGCGGTTCCGCGGGAGCGGAGGTGCTCCAGAGGAACGCGCCGTCG
Source organism: Streptosporangium sp. NPDC049644 (assembly GCF_040675205.1). Classification (NCBI taxonomy): domain Bacteria; kingdom Bacillati; phylum Actinomycetota; class Actinomycetes; order Streptosporangiales; family Streptosporangiaceae; genus Streptosporangium; species Streptosporangium sp. NPDC049644. The sequence continues at coordinate 8,296 of NZ_JBFAOJ010000137.1, forward strand.
TACGTGCTCTGCAACTCGTCGATCGCCTCGACCGCGTCCTTGATGATCTCGTTGTTCGCCGCCAGCAGAGCGGCCAGCCTCTTGTCGACCTCCTGCTGCCATCTGGGGTCGCCCGGGGAGTACTTGAGAATCTCGCTGAGCCCGACCACCTCGTTGAGCTCGGCGTCCGCCAGGAAATCCGCGGTCGCCGCACCGGCGGTGATACCGGATCGGACACCGACCTGGGAGTTCCAGACCCGCACCGCGGGGTGATCCACGCCCAGGTCCAGCGCCACCTTCCGGATCCGGCGCGCGCCGGCGAGGCTCACCTCGTCCAGGAGAATGGAGGTCTCCTGGTCGGTGTACCGCTGCGCGGCGAGCGCGTCCGACCAGGTGTCGTACCGCGAGATCGGCGAGATGACCAGGTCGCGCAGCGCGTTCTTGACGGTGGCGGCGACTCCCTCCATTCCCGGAACCTGCGCGCCCACCTTGGCGATCCTGGACATGAGGTCCACGCTGTCCTTCGCGTCGGCCTCCGAGCCGAGTTTCTGGTCGATCTGTTCCGAGGCGGCCTGAAGCCGGCTGAGATACTGCTCCTCGGTCAATCCCGGCGAGGTGAGCGCGAGTGTCCCCAGATACTCGCTGAGCAGGCTGTCCCTGTACGGCTTCGGGCTCTTGAGGTGCGTGGCCGTCGCGTGCAGCCTGGTGTTCAAAGCCTCCTGTTGCGCCGGCGACGGATCGGCGTACGCGGGGGAGGCGAATGTTGCATGTGTCAGGCTCGTGGTGAGCACGACGGTCATCACCGTCGCGACCAGCCGGCTCAGCCGGGGCACCCGTCCCCGACGTTGTGGGCGGTCAGTTTTTCTCCATCTCGACCTCACTGAGGGTCCTCTCGCATAGATGTCGGCCGTGGAAGTCCGGCCGGAGTGAACTCGGCGATGGGGAGGCCATCTGTCCGAGGTCGCACCGCGAGAGCTCGGGGCTACGGCCTTCCACGAAGCCGTGCGTGGTGACACACCTGGTCCGCGGCCGGCCCAGGTTCCTTCGTTGTCCGGCGCGGAGACTGCTGGGGAGGCGAGCTGCCGCTACGAGGTCGTCATACGGGTTTCCAGAGCAGATGCCCCGTGCCCGGCACGCGGAGGTGACGGACTCGGCATCGTCGGCCGGCGCGTGTCGTCACCGGCGTGGCGGAGGGCCGATGTCATCCCATGTCGTATTCGATTCACGCCCATCTGCTGTGGCTTCTCCGTCAGCAGCGCGTGAGTCCACCCACATCCGGGAGAGGAGCTGCCCGCGACGTTCCCACCGGCAGTAGTCGCTGCCACGCTGCTCGGCCGACTGCAGATGTCGGCAGGAGGCCGTACGTGTCTCATGACACTTCCTGTAATGCAAGCCTGATCGAATGATCGAAGCGTCACTCAAATCGCTTATGAGGGACTTATGGGAACTTGGAGATCCCTCTTTAGTTCATCTTTAGTTCATCGTTGTGCTTATCGGTTCCGGGTTGGCCGTTGACCTGCCCGGACGGCCGGCATGACCTGGAATTGACGCAGGGTCTTATGGAGGGTCAGACCACCCCGGCTTCTTTTGGGCCGGTCAGCCGAGGTCCGGCAAAAACGGGAGAGCGGCGCCGGCCGGTGAAGAAGCTACCCTCGAAACAGGTCAGGCTCAGCCCGGTCACGTCCTTCGTACCCGGGCACAGGCCGCGGCCCCGGTGTGTCACCGGGGCCGCGGCGGTCAACGTGTCGGGCCGAAGCCGGACTCGTCAGATCCAGTTGGAGATCAGGCGTACCTCCATGCCGGTCGGGCGGGCGGCGCAGGGCACGGACTTGATCTGTCCGGCGTAGCCGGCCCGGATGCTGTAGCAGGAGTCGACCCAGTCGTCGCTGTCGGTGACCCAGTCGCTGGGCAGCGCGCTGATGACCTTGTCGGCGAGCGCGACGTACTGGCCGTTTCCGGTGGCGACGAGCGCGCCTTCGACGATGGCCTTGGCCAGGGCGGACAGGTCGGCGTTGTCGTCGCGCTCCATGAAGACGACATCGACGGCGGTCCAGCTGAAGTTGGACCACTCGATCAGGACCTGGTTCACGTTGTTGTAGGTCGTGCCCTCGTCGGTGATGTAGGGCATCTCGATGCTGTCGACCCGAGCCTTACCGTCGGTCCCGGCGCCCATGGTCCAGGCGTAGATCTCCGGTCCGCCCTTGTACCAGGGCTCGTGGTCGTTGTAGTTGGTGATGCGGTAGATCTGGGCTGCCCAGCGGGGCGTTCCCGCGGCCTGCGCCGTAGGCTGCTGGGCCTCATCGGCCTTACGGTCGGCTCCGGTGACGCCGGCCTCGGTGAGAGCCTTGCGGATGACCTGCTGGCCCAGCTCGGCGGTCTTGCGCTCGTTCAGGCCCACGACGAGCACCGCCTGTTTGGGAGCCCGGCGGGCATCGAGTTCGTGAGTGCGGCCGGCCGAGTCGTAGGCGGTGACGGTGCGGACGAACTTCTCGTCCTTGGACGGGGTGAACATGACCAGTGGCTTCTCGCCCGCGGCGACCCGCTTGACCGTGGCGGGGTCGGCCGAGACCTCCAGCAGTGACTCGCCCTCGCCTTCGGCCTGGAGACCCTTCAGCTGCAGGATCTTGCTGTCAGCCTGGCGGGTGTAGTCGGTCAGGTCCTGCGCGCCTGGCACGGAGGCGAACAACGCGGCCAGGTCGGCCTGGCCGTCACCCGCCAGCTCGCGGTTGAGCACCGCCTTGAACTCACCGTTGTCGAGCCTGCGGGCGATCTGCTCGGCGAGCATCCGCTTGAACCCGTCCATGGTGGCGGCCGACTCTGCGGCCTTGAGTTTGGCCGACTGGCCGGGGGGCAGCGGATCGGCCGCGGCCGTCGTTGGTGCTACAGTACCCATCAGGGTGGTGGCCAGGGCGAATGCCGCCAGCCCAACTACCTTCTTCACAAAATCTCCTGGTCAATGCGAGAAGAAGACCGACAGAGCACTACCTCCGGATCCTTGCGGGAACCCAGCGGTTGCGTAAGGCAGAGGATGACCGGCGCGCCTTATCAAATGATTACGTCTTCTTATGAATTCTTATGGTCGACCCCATAATGGGTTTAACGTTCATTCTCGAACTTGGATGTGTGGACACCCGCGTGCGGCCGGTCCTGGGATCGGATCGCGACGGCCAAGGTCGGCACGGCCCGCGTCGCCTCCCCCAGCGGGTCTTCGGGGTCGGTCATCCCGAGGTCGACTCGCACGCCCGGATGCTTCTGGCGAAGCCGGGCGAGCGCGGGCACCATCAGAGTGGCGCCCGCCGTGGCGAAGCAGCATATCGCCAGCCGCTCGGTGTGCCCGGCTCTAGGTCGGTCACCTTCCAGCTCAACTACCGGCTCATCTCGGACGAGGGCACGACCGGCGCCGCCATCGTCGGATACCTGCTGCCGGGAACGATGGTGCTCGACGAGGAACCCGGCCCGCGCGTTATCTCGGGAATGATCCGGCACCGGGATGACGACGCCCGGGTCCGTCATGCCTGTCCGATCAGCCGCGGGACACCCGAGTCACGGCGCGAGCGGTGCGGGTCCGAGGCGGCAAAGCCCACAGACAGCCGGAGGCGGGGCACCGGACCTCCGCTCATGGGCGGACTGGCTCCGCGAGATCGCCCGTAGTTCAGGGGCGCCGTCGGGTTCGGCACCCTGAGCACGGCGCTGGACCCCAACAAGCCATCCCGCCTGCCCAGCATGAAAGTCGTGGAGGGCTTCATCATCGGCTGCGGAGGCAGCGAAGACGAGCTCACCCAGTGGACCACGGCCTGGCGCCGGATCCGCATGGCCAAAACCCTCGAGAACGTCACCTCGCTTCCCACCAACCGCCGCACCGCCAGCTAAACGATCATCACGAGGGTACGGCGAGATAGTGATCGGCGCTGCTGCGAAGAGGGCGTATTCCCAGCGGGCCGCGGCCGGGCTGCGCGCGGCTCCCGAGAGGGGCGCGACGGGAAAGCCATGGTTCCCGAAAGGTCGAAGCCGTTAGGAGTGGGTAGCCTCAGTGACGGGGCGAGTAGTGCTCCACAGCCGTATTGTGCCGTCTTCGCTCCCGGCGGCGAGGGTTTTGCCGTCCGGGCTGAAGGCCATTGAGTGGAACCAGTCGCTGGTGTGGCTGTCGAGGGTGGCAATGGTTTTACGGTCGGCCACGTCCCATAACTGCACCGTGTCGCTGCCGCCGGTGGCGAGGATCTTGCCGTCCGGGCTGAAGGCCATCGAGTAGACGGCGCCGATGTAGCCGGTGAGGGTGGCGGTCGGTGGGAGTTCGGGGGCGCCGGTGGGGGTGGCGCTTGGGGGGAGCTCGGGGGTGCAGGCGGCCGTGGTCGGTATGCCGACCGCGGCCAGGGCGCCGAGCCCGCCCAGGAGCAGGGTGCGGCGAGATAGTGATCGGCGCTGCCGCGGAGGGGTCGTGTTCACACCCCTAGCTGTAGAAGATCACGCTTGAGATTGACTTGAAGGCCTCTGCATCACCTTCTGCCGCCCAGGCTGAGCAGCTCGCCGGAGCGCGACCACGCCGGGCGGGCCCGGCATTACCGCCCAGACCCCGATGTGCATCCCGGAAACCGGGCCGTACCAACCGGTGACTTGCGGGAATACCTAATCACGGACCCGGCGGAGCAGCCGGGCCGGGTCGGCGGCCGCCGTCCCGGTGTCGACGACAAACGCGCCGCAAGCGCGGCGAATCCATCCGCACCATCGCCGCCGGAGTGAAGGTCTCCGTCTGCGTCGTCCACAAGACCCTCGCAGACGCACAGCTCGCAGACGCACAGGGCAACCCCCGCTGACCGGCTCGGCCACCCTGGAGAACGTCGTGCCGCTACCCCGGATCCCGACCGGCGACCCGCGCGTACCGGCTGTGTCGCACACCGATCGCTAGCGGGGCGCCCCGCCACGCTCGCTTCTTTGGGCGAGGCGCTGGAGTTGCCCTTCGTGCATGCCGGCCACCCACTCCCAGCCAGGCTTGGCCGATGGGCCGACCCGTGGGTCGGCGGGGACTTGGCCGTTCCGTAATGCGAGTACGTACGCCCGATCCTGGTCGATCCGTGCCTGTACCTGGTCGGATCCGCCGACGGACCCGTGGCCCGGGACGACGATATCAACGCCGCCCGCCACGCCCTCGAGCAACCGCAGCGCGGCGAGGTAGTCCTCGATCGGGTCAGCGGCGCCGTCCAAGTCGAGCATCGGAATCAAGGCATCGGAAAGCATGTCGCCGGCGACGAGAACTCCGCGTTCTTCGATCAACAGCGCCGCATGGCCCGGGGCATGCGCTTGATGCTCGATGATCCGGACCCCGGGGCCATCCCAAGGAATCTGCGTAGTTTCGGCGGGCAGGCCGGTAACGAGGCCGAGCAGGTCCAGCGGTACCTGCCCGGCGATTTCCGTCTCGAGCAGGTGAGCGGCGATGCGGGCCTTCGCACCCGCGTCCGACAGTTGATCTCGGACAGTGGCCGCGCAGCGCGCGGTGCCATAACGGGGCGCCTCGCCGAGCCGGGCGTGCCAGAGCAGGTGATCCCAATCCGGATGCGTAGAAAACCCTGCCACAACGGGCTGACCCAACTCGCGAAGGTCGTTCGCGAGACAGTCGATCTCGGAGCCGGTCACCCCGGGGTCGATGAGCAACACACCGGCCCGGCCCTGCACGACAACGGCGTTGCTCTGCACGAACTCGCTCTCGTGGACCAGCACACCCTTCGCGACCTGCCTCAGCACGAGCTCACCTCCCTTGTATCCCGGATGGCGTAGCGATGCATCGTGACGCCCTGCTCGAACGATCGCTGCTCCAGCAGGTCGAGGTCGATCGGCAGGTCGTAGTCGTCGAACAGCGGCCTGCCGAAACCGAGAACGGCGGGATGGGTGAAGAGCAGCAGCTCGTCAAGCAGCCCGGCCCGGAGAAGCTGCGTCGCGATTGCCGCGCCACCCACCCCGATGGTGCCGTCGATCTCGGCCCGCAGGGCGGCGAGCTGCTCGATCGCGTCGTCTACGCCGATGATCCGGGTGTTGTGATCGGCGCTGTGGCGGGTGCGGGAGACGAGCACCTTGGGCTTGGCGGTCCAGATCTCGCCGTACTCACGCATGACATCCGGCAGCGACGCGTCCTCGCGCGCACGTGGCCAGTACTCCTCCATCGTCTCGTACATGACCCGGCCCTGGACCATCAGGGCGAGCGCCTGCGCCCGGGCATTGAACTCGCGGTGCAGTTCCTCGCCGATGCGCAGCCACTCACCCGCGCCGTTGTCCCCCGGAACTTGCTCGATCCGCAGGTCGAGGGACACGTTCATCCAATATACGAAGTGGCCCATCATCTCCTCTTCCACTATAGTGATTGCATTTTGCAACTACTATATTGAGGACGAAATACCTGTCAAGGAGGAATCGTGGAACCACGGTCCGGGTGTCCGATCAACGCCGCCGTCGAAGTGCTCGGAGATCGCTGGTCGTTGCTCGTGCTTCGCGACGTCATCTTCGGCGACCGCCGCTACTTTCGGGCGCTGCTCACCGGGTCGATCGAGGGCATCGCCTCGAACATCCTCGCCGACCGCCTCGTGCGGCTCGTAGAAGCAGGGATCCTCACCCGCGGCACCGCCGCGCGGGGGCAGCGCGCTCGCTACAGCCTCACTGAAACCGGCATCCAGACTCTTCCGATCATCTATGCCCTCGGCAACTGGGGCCTCGACTGGCGCCCGGGCGGCGACGAGCTCCGGAGCCGGCAGCAGCTCATGCGCGACGAGGGTCCGGCGTTCGTCGAGGAGCTCATGGACGAGCTTCGCGTCCGCCACCTCGACGCCCCGCCGAAGCCGCACGACGGTCCAGGCCCGCTTGAGCGCCTCGACGCCGCCTACACCGCGGCGGCCGCCGAGCAGGAACACGCCGACTAACGGTGACGGAACGGCCCCCGCCCCGACCTTCTTGGGCTCCGGTAGCTTGCCACCACCGCACACAAGACGTCGCCACCATGGGACAGACACACTGCCTGCCCGACCTCGGATGACTCCGCAACGCCCAGAGCCGTTTCGAAGCCGGACCTTGCCGGATCCCCTGGTTGCCGACGAGGTGGTGCCAAGACGCGGTGGCGTACGGCTGTCTTACGCTCATCTTGCTGCAGTTCGGCCGCCCGCCAACGATGTCGTTCGACGTCCCCGACTCCGGCGTCGGTCAGCTTCATGCAGCGCGGCGTCGTCCCGGTGCGCTTCAGCGGGACGCGATACTGCATCGGAACGGCCGGTGACGACAGGAGGCGTCCGCCGGGCCCCTTAACGTGACTGGCCGTTCGGTTGCCGCTCAAGCCCCGAGGCACTACTGAACGGCCGGCAGCAGCCGGACCGCCGGCGGAAGCGGCGCGCGGACGGGGTCGGCACGGAAAGACTGGATCATCAGGGCCGCGAAACGGCGCGATGCCGCCGCTCGTTGCTCGGGTGATTCGGCGCGGATGCCCTCGTTCGCCATCATCGCCAGGATGAAGTCCTCCAGGACGAAGTCCGCCCGCAGGCCGCCCGCCTCCTTCGCGCGCCGGATGAGTTGGAGCAGCAGCCGGATCGTACGGTCCCGGTCCGCGGTGAAGTACGGCAGCTGCGAGGTGAACGCGCCGGACAGACCCCGGTCGAGGGCGTGCACCTCCATGAGCTTCTCGAACGCCAGGCAGAACCCGCGCCACGGGTCGACCTGCGCCAGCCCTTCCTCGACGACCGCCGAGCACATGGCCATCGGCTCGGCGAAGACCTCACCGAGCAGCGCTTCCTTGGTTGGGAAGTGCCGGTAGACGGTGGCCGCGCCAACTTGCGCGCGCCGGGCGATCTCCCGGATCGGCACATCGAGGCCCTCGGCGGCAAAGGTCGCGCGGGCGACCGCGAGAATGCGCGCGCGGTTGTCGCGGGCGTCCGAGCGCAGCTTCTGACTCACTTCGGCCGTCACCGCTCTCACTTTAGTCAAACGGACGGGGTGTTTCGTTACGGTGTGGCGCATGAGAGTTGTTCAGTTTTCGGAGTACGGCCCGGCAGGCGTGGTGCATGTCGCCGAGGTCGAGGAGCCGCATGCCGGGCCGGGGACGATTCGCATCGCTGTGCGGGCGTCCGGATTGTCGACGGGAGAGACGTCCATCCGCTCAGGGAAGATGCGTGACGTGGTGCCCGTGACGTTCCCGTACCGGACCGGGTTCGACGCCGCCGGCGTGGTGGACGAGGTCGGCGACGACGTCACGGGGGTCGGGATCGGCGACGAGGTGTTCGGCATGACCGCGACGACCGCGCGCGGCGCCAACGCCGATCACGCGGTCCTGGTCGCCTGGGCGCCGAAACCGGCCGCGTGGAGCTGGGAGGAGGCCGGTGGTGCCGCAGGCAGCGTCGAGACGGCCGCCCGGGTGCTCGACCGGCTCGCGGTCGGCGCCGGGCACACCGTGCTGGTGCAGGGCGCGGCCGGCGGGGTGGGCACGGTCGCCGTGCAGTTCGCGGTCGCCCGCGGCGCCACCGTCATCGGCACGGCCGGGGAGCACAACCACGACTTCCTGCGCTCGCTGGGCTCCAAGCCGACGACGTACGGGGCGGGCCTGGTCGAACGGGTCCGCGCGCTGGCACCGGGCGGGGTGGACGCGGTGTTCGACTGCGCAGGAGGGGCGCTGCCCGATCTGGTCGCCATCACCGGGAACCCGGCGCGCGTGGTGACGATCGCTCCCGACCTCACCGCGGCGGCCCTCGGCGTGCACCTGTCGCACGGCGTGCCAGCCGGTGACACGGCGGCGGCCGTTGGGGCCGCCGATCCGCTGGCGGTGCACGGTCTCGGCATCGCGGTCGAGCTCGCCGGGCAGGGCCGGCTACGGGTGCCGGTCGCGGCGGCGTTCCCGCTCACCGAGGCCACCGCCGCGCACGAGCTGAGCGAGAGCCGTCACGCCCGCGGGAAGATCGTGCTGGTGAACTGACCAGCCCCCACCGGCCCACACGCGGCAGGGGGCGCGCAGATCACTTCGGCCATTCGTGCACCCGGCTTCGGAAACCGGCATTCACCTCGGACGCCTCCCACGATCTGCGCGGCCCGCCGGCCGCGATGCGCCTGCAGATCGACGAGGCGCTCGCCTATCCGCAGGAGACCGACTGGCCGCGAACGGCGAACGCGCTGCTGGACAGTGTGGAACGGCTGCAGAACCTGGTCACCGACCTGTTGCGGATCGCCCGGCTGGACGCGGGCGTCAGCGGCCGACACGATCCCATCGACCTGACCGGCCTGATCAAGAACCGGCTCAAGCCCATGCGATACCAGCCTGAATTCATCGCCGGGACCGGGACCGGCCTCGTCCTGTCCGAACCACCGTAGTGACGCCCAACTTTCAAACTCAGTAACCGCAGGCGAAAGCCGTACGATTTGCCACTATGAGGTCGCGGATGACGGCACTGGCCACCTGCTTGATCACGCTGGGCTGTGCTGCGCAGCCCCCACTCGCCGCGCCGGTCCCCGCACCGTCGAGCACGCCCACCGTGTCGGCCCCTTCGGCATCGGCCACGCCTACCGAGAGGTGGGTCCGAGTCCCCGGCCTGCCAGACGACGACACGTGGGAGCGTGGCCTGCGCGACGTGACCGCCGCCGGTCCCGAGCTGGCGTGGGCGATCGGGTACACCGGCTGGGAGGACGGCGTGGAGACGTCGCTGCGTGCCTGGGACGGGTCACGGTGGCGCGCGGTGCCCGTCGAGGATGCTCAGGGCGGCCTGGCGAGCATCGACTCCGACGGGCCGCGCA
>NZ_JBFAOJ010000138.1:0-17604 GCF_040675205.1 Streptosporangium sp. NPDC049644
CCGCAAGCAGGCCGGCTCCGCAAACGAGACAAACGATGCTAAAGTGACTATTGAGGCGATTACCTCTTAATAGTCACCGGATTACGGGTGGCCTTCTCAAACACCACCTCTCTGGGCGTGACCCCCAGGCACGTCACCAAACCTCTGCCTGAGCCGCTGGGACAGGTGCCTCTCTCAGTCAACGCCCGGTATTCGGCTGATGAGATCCTTGCGGCCCTCGACTGGGCGAAGCTCGGTGGCTCCATGACGTCAACCACGCGCGAAGGTGCTGTATGGGCCCCAGCCACACAGTGCGACGCGTTCTTTGTCACCTTACGCAAGAACGAAAATGAGTTCTCACCCCAAACCATGTACCGGGACTTCGCACTCACCCCGACTCTGTTCCATTGGGAGTCCCAGCGCCGCACGAGTCCGCAGTCAACCACTGGACTCCGCTACCAGAACCACGAGCGGGACGGCAGTCATGTTCTGCTATTCACCCGGGAACGCAAGAAAGACGAGAACGGCTACGCCGAACCGTTCATCTTCCACGGCACCGCCCGATACGTGGAACACCGAGGTGAGAGACCCATGGCTGTGACCTGGCGGCTTGATGAGGAGATGCCCGCTGACTTGTTCCGTCGCGCTGCTATCGCGGGGTAATGCAAGATCTCTGACCATGTAAAGGCCAGCGCTGGCGTCTTCCATGAGCAGTAGAGCAATTAATTAAGCGTCTTTTTCTTCCGCCAATGAGAGAGTCATCTCATTGGCGGAATTGAGATTGCCTGCCACAGGCTTGAACATACTCTCGGCAACCTCTGTCGCTTGCCATGGAGGATCCGGTCGAACCATTGGCTAGCTAATCAGATCTCAAATGATCCGTTCTTGATACCGCCGATGAAGGCCTGCCATTCGGCGCCAGCAAAGCGTAGCACCGGCCCGTTCGGGTCCTTGCTGTCCCGTACGGCATGGCCGCCGTCGGGGAGCTCTGCCGTCTCTACACAGTTGTCCTGTTGAGCGCTCTGGCTGCTCTTGCGCCAGGTGAGTACAGGGGTGATTCGGTCCACGGTTGTTACCTCTCCTCCTGCTTTAGTTGGTCAACCAGGGCAGTCACGTAGTGCACGGACTGCTCGACGGTCAGAGCAGCCGCTACCACACGATTGAACATGAGCGCATACGCCTGGACCTCCTCTGGTCGTTCCAAAAAGAGATTGTCCGTTGGTGTCTCCAGGTAGACAAGCGATGGATCCAGATCGCCCATAAAGTCCAGGACGACGAATCCGCTACCCATCGCCGCATGTGCACCGATCGAGTCGGGCAGCACCTGCACGGTGATATTGGGGTGCCTCGCCATGCTGACGAGATGTGTGAGCTGTTCAGCCATGGCGGCCGGGCCGCCAACCATCTTCCTCAGTGCTGCCTCATCGACGACGGCCCAGAACTGGGGCGGGTTATCGCGGTTGAGGATCGCCTGCCGAGCCAAGCGCGCCTCAACGTGCCGCCGCACAGCGGCCTGATCAAGAACCTGCCCAGCTTGGAAGACTGCCGTGGCATAAGCGGCTGTTTGCAGCAGGCCCGGGATGGTCACGAGTTCGACGGTGCGGATCTGGGTCGCTTCCGCTTCGAAGCCGGGAAGGCTGCCACCGAACACATCCTTGTACTTGGCCCACCAACCTTTTTCGCGGGACTGCCGAGCAAGGTCGAGTATCGCTTCGCGCACAGTGGGATCGATGACGTTGTAGAGGTCCAGCAGGAGACGAACGTTACCGATATCGGGCAGAACCCACTTGTTCTGCTCCATGTGGGTGAGGCGGCCTCGTGACCATTCCAAGCGCTTGGCGACTTCATCATGCGTGAGACCGGCTTGCTCGCGGAGCCGGATGAGCTCAGCGCTCAGACGTCGTCGTTTAACGGTGGGACTACCGATCATTGGACCCCTCTTCACACCTTAAATGAGCCAATCACACAATTTAACTACTGAAACCAGACAATATCGACGATGAAATCTTGGCCTTGAAAATTCTGCGGCCAGCCATCACCATATGGAGAGTATCCATCACCGAGAGTGATGAAGGCGCGACTATTGCCTAGTGCGCCTTTTGGACTCTTGGGGAGCTTTCGGAGCTAGTGCCCGAATGGGCCACTATGAGCTCGGCTAGTCCGGCAGCGCTATCAATAGGCCAAGGACGCTGAAGAAAACGGTTCTGCCAGGCGAATGCCGTCGTCTGGCAGAACCTCGCCCGCACACTGGAGGTGCGAACTGTGCTCAACCCTAGTAGAGCCTTAAAGATCATCCGAGTCCGTTGGCATGCCGAGCAGCCGCCGACTCCCCTCGGGTGCCGCTGGTGCGGCCACCCCCCGTACGCGCACGACGCCGACAGCCTGCCGCATCGGCCCACTCACCTGTGGGAGCAGCCCACCCCGGCCCAGGTCCGTACCCGGATGACGGCCCGGCGTCGCCTTGGCCTGTGCGGCCGGCTGCCCGCGCCCGCCATGTCGACCACCGTGGCCCCGCGCCCGACGAGCCGTCCCCTCGCTGGTTCTCCCACCGGCCGGGGACGCCACTCGCGACCGGCCACACCGTCGTACGGGCGCGAATCGCCGCCAGGGGTACGGCCCGGCAGGCGCGAGGCGTACCGGAAGGGGGTGACGGCATGAGCACCCTCTCCCTCGAAATGGAGAACCTCCGGCACGAGCCCGGCGAGGATCCTCGGGCGCTGCGCACGCTGACGCTCCGCTTCCCCGACTGGCGTCCCTGGTACGGCCACGCCACCGGACGCTGGTGGGCGCTCTCCCCCACCCGGTACCGGCAGCACATCGGCCTTGTCGAAGCCGACACCCCCGCCGAACTCGCCGCCCGAATGCAGCACATCGAGGACTTCCACCCCCACCCCGAGCAGCCACCCGGCATCGACCAGCAGACGACCGCCGGGGACACCGGGGTCGCCGGAGGCAGCCAGAGCACCGAGATCACCGGCAAGGGAGGTGACCGGGATGACCGTACGACTGCTGTCCGTCCTCGCCGGCGTGCTCACTGACCGATTCCGGACCACAACCGGCGACGCCACCGGACCGGCTCACCCAGCCGCGATGTGGTCGCCGTACCCGGGCCGGATCCCCGGCTGGTCGACGCCGCCGAACCACGCCCCCGTCATCTCCCAGCGGTTCCCGGCCACCACCGACCAGGTCAGGCCCGCGCGGAACTTCGTCGCCGAGATCCTCGGCGACGACCACCCGCTCCGCGACGACGCCATGCTCCTCACCAGCGAACTCGCCACCAACGCCGTCGAACACTCCACCAGACCAATTGACGCCGAACCAATCGACGCCGAACCAACAGATACCGAACCGACCGACACCGGAACCGCGGACACCACACCGGACGACCGGCCCAGGGAGTTCGTCGTCACCGTCGCCTTCACCCCGCACGGCGTCATCGTCACCGTCCAGGACCCCGGCTCCGCGCGGATCCCCTGCACCAGAAACCCCCAACCCAACGCCACCGGCGGCCGAGGACTCCTCCTCGTCAACGAACTCGCCACCCGCTGGGGCTTCCACCGCGACCCCACCGGAACCGTCATCTGGTTCGAACTCACCTGACAGACCGGCCCGGCCGATGTGCTGATCTTGGGCGCAGGCCTCGAGCCTGCCCCAAGGTCAGATCCTTTCGGCAGAAGCGGTCGCCCGGACTCTGGCAACGGTCCATGATGCTCACGTGCTGTTCACCCAGGGTGCTTACCCCCTACCGCTGAGGAGTCGGCGATGACGCGGCGCGGGCGACGGCCCCGGTTGATGGTCCTGCCGCATCGGTCCCGTTACGGTGAGGCCATGAGTGCCAATGCGTTGGAAGTCCGCCTCCGCGAGGGGAGAGAGCGGATTGATCTCGCACGGTACACCGACACTCTCACCCAGGTTCAGCGTGCGCTGAACGACATCGACCATGTCCTCACCCAGCGGAAAACCGTCAGACCCGCATGGATCGTGCAGGACCTCGGCCATGACGAGCAAGAGCTCGTTGTACGCCTGAGCGCCAGGGAGACCTCTCGCCGCGACCACGCCTCGCTGCTCGCCTCCATTGACGCGCTGGTCTCAGGGGTGGAGCAACTCCAGGAGACTCCCGAGGTTCCCCAGTACTACACCGCGACCACGGTGGAGCGGCTGTTGAGGATCGGAAAACCTGGCAACGGCGTCCAAGAGGTCTCCCTCGCCACTGTCAACGACACGGCCGGTCCACATTTCCCGGTGTCCGAACCGGTCCGGGAGCATGCCCGGCTCGCCATGACCGGGACGCAGGTCTCCCTCGGGTCGGTAGCCGGCTGGATCGACCAGATGAGCGTGCGCCGTCTGAACAAGGGCGTGTCCTCGGTGAGCCTGTTCGACCCCTCAACGCGACGGGCCGTACTTGGACGGCTTCCCGCCGAGATGCAGGCCGTCGTCGAAAGCATGTGGCGCAGACGAGTACTGGCTCGTGGGACGGTATGGCGCAACGACCACGGACAGGTAGTCAAGATCGATATCGAACACCTGGAGCCTCTCCCCGAAGAACCGGCAACACCCGCACCGGTCGCGGAACTACTGGGGATCGCACCGGACTGGCTGGGCGGTCAGAGCGTCGACGACTACATCCGGGAGGCGAGGCGTGCCTAGCCTCCCCCGCGTGTACCTCGACGCCAACGTGTACCTCGACTTGATCATCCGCAATGAGGACATCAACAAGAGCACGGGTGAGGAGCGGTGGCGCAGCGCCGCTGCGGTGTTCGAGGGAATCTTGGCCCAGGAGGCCGAGATGGTTGCCTCTCCCCTGGTCGAAGCCGAGGTTCTGTGCAACGGCAACGCACGCCTACGCCGGGAACGTTCCGAGAAGGTACGCGAGCTGCTCCGAACGTGGTTCATCGCCCCTGGCACCATATGGGTTGACATAGATCGATACCTCGTCCGTGAAGCTGTTCGCCTCCGCGAGGCTTACGGATCGCAGCATGAAAAAGGCTCGAAACCCTTCGGTGCGACCGACGCGTTGCACCTGGCAGCCGCACTCCGCGCGAAGTGCGGCTATTTCATGACATGCGATGAGGGTTTCCCCCTCGGACAGACCATTGACGGGATGAAGATCATCCGCCCCGACATCATATGGCCGGAAAAGCTACGACTGGAGATGGAGTAGAGGCCCGAGGGCTCTGACAAACCGGTACGGCGCCGCCCAGAACGATCACGACGACCTTCGTCCCGCTTTTGGGGACCACCGGAATCCCAGGTCGGCTTTACTTCTCCGGCCGCCGGGTGATCTTCTGTCCGAGTGGACCTTGACCAGTTCTTTGCATTCGGACCCGAGGTGCCGTTCACCGCGAAACGGGTGTTCACCGACCGTGAGGAGTACATCCGGGCGTTCCAGCAGCGGATTGCGGTACACCTGGCCGAGGAGTGGCCCGTCGAGAGGCTGATGGATTTCCAACGGCCCGCCCGGAACGTGATGGGACTGAGCGGGGAGGGCGGCATCGGGAAGTCCACGCTGATCCGCCACCTCGCAGACCTCGCCCAGCGTGGCGAGTTCGACGGGCTCCCGGATGACCGCTCGGTCGCCGTCATCGATTTCGCGGACCTGTCGAGCCAGAGCTTCGAAACGGTGCTGCTCCGGGTACGCGCCGCGCTGGGGCGCCTGGGCAGGTCATGGCCCGCTTTCGACATCGCGCTCTCGGCCTACTGGGAGCGCAAGCACCCCGGTGAGTCCCTGGTCCGCTTTCTGGGGAAGTCCTCCTCGGTCGGTGCCGTCTCCGATTCGCTGCGTCTTTCCGAGCAGGTCGCGTCGAGCGTCGACGGCCTGTTCGCGGGGCTCGGTGTCGTCACGACCGCCTACCGGGTTCTCGATCTGGTCGGCACATCCGCGCGGCAGTCGATCACCCTGCGACGACTCCGGCGTGACCTCCCGGCGTTCGGCCCGATCCTTCAGGAGGAGAACCCGGACCGGATGCTCGGCTACCTGCCGATCCTGCTGAGCGCGGACCTGGAGCAGATTCGCCGGAAGGACCCGGTGCTGGCTCTCTGCGTACTCGACACGTTCGAGAACGTTCAGGTTCTGCCGCCCGAGCGGGGCGGGTTGGAGGATCTGGTCACCCGGATGGCGTACCTGATGCCCAATGTGTTCTTCACCGTCGGGAGCAGGCGCCCGCTGCGGTGGCATGAGCCGGTACGGAGCGTCGGGCTGACGTACGGCGGGGCACAACGGTGGCCGGGGCTGGCCGATCTCACCGACCAGTTCCCGGTCGACGGCTTCGAGGCCTCGGACGCCGACCTGTTCCTGCGGGAGCGGCTGCTCGTCGACGACGAACCGGCCATGGATGCCGGGCTGCGGGAGCGGATCGTGGCCGGTTCCGGAGGATCCCCGCTCTATCTGGAGCTGTCGACGGGCCTGTTCGAACAGCACCTGGCCCGGGGAGAGACCCCGGACCCGAAGGTGTTCGGCGAGCCGTTTCCCGAGTTGGTCCTGCGGATGATGCGCGACCTGCCGCCCGAGGACCGGGACCTGCTCCGGGCCGCGGCGCTGCTGGAGGCGTTCGACGACCGGCTGCTGGCCGCGATCCTGCCCGAGGCGCGCGGCAGGCGGATCGAGGACTTCATCGCCCGACGCTTCGTACGACACGATCCGACCGTGTGGCCGCCCTGCCGCCTGCACGAGAACCTGCGTCGCGGTGTCACCGACTGCGACGCGCACACCCCGGACGGATGGACCGTCCGGGAGCGGCAAGACCGGGCCTCGCAGGCGTTGGCGTATCTGACGGACTTCACGCTGTCGATCTGGGGTGACGACCCGCCGGCCGGACTGACCCCGGCCGACCACAGCCGCCGTACCGTCGCCGCCTTTCTGCTCGCCCTGCACGGCGCCGCCGAGCATGACGTCCTGCCACCGGGGCTGGGGCAGATGGCCTACACCATGCGCTATCTGGGGCACTGGCAGGTGCTGACGTCACTGCCCAGGTTCAGCGCGCCTCCGCAGCTGGCCGCGCTCGCAGAGGTGGCCAGGCTGACGGTCCAGGTGGACCAGGGGGCGACGGAGCGCCACACGGCCATGAAAGCGGCGGTCGAGAACGCCGGCGCGAGTCCGTACGCCGACTACTTTCACTTCGAACTCGGCAGCCTGGCCCAGTTCACCGGTGACCTGACCGGCTCCGACCGCCATCTCGGCATGGTCGCCGACCAGCTCTCGCCGCTCGGCGTCGCCGCCCGGTTCGACCTGGCGGGCAACGCCTTCCGGCGCAGTCGTTACACGGAGGTCGTACGGCAGATCGAGAGAAGGTCGGCGGGGACGAGGCTGGAACGGATCGGCACCGGTGACCTGATGGGCCATGTGTACCTGCACAACGCCCGGTTCCAGGAGGCCGCGGAGCTGTTCACGCGGGTCCTGGCAGAGGCACGGCAGGCCGACGCGCCGCTCTGGGCGGCGCGGGCCGCACGCCATCAGGCTCTCGCCTCCATGTGGTTCGATCCGGAGCTGACCCTCCGGACGGTTCCGGAGGCGCGTGAGCTCAACCAGTCGGTCGGGGAGGTCGTGGGGCTGGCCCAGTGCGACATGGCGGAGTCGATGGCCCACGCCATGCGAGGAGAGTGGGCCGTCGCCACCCGCCTCCTCGACGAGGCTCGCCGGACCTTCGAGGCCGTCGGCGCCTCCGCCGAGTTGTTGCCCATTGACGTGGTCGAGGTCCTGCAGCTCATCGCACGAGGCCAAGATGAGCAGGCCCTGTCCATCACGGTCCGCCTCGCGGAGACGGCCGGAGCCGAGGAGGCTTTCCTGCCCGTGTGGTCGGCGGTCACCGCGCTCTGGACCGGACAGCCGGAACTGCACGACTTCACCCGGACAAGGTGGTTGGATCTTCCTGAGGCGACACGGGAGCGGTGGGTACAACCGCTCCATCGACTGCGAGCGGGAGGCGGATCATGAGGGTCTGCGGCCCGCTTGATGTCGGTGACAGACGAGGACTCATCCCGACCGGCCGCGTTCCGGAGGCCGAGATCGCCAAGGCGCGTGACGTGGCGCTCAAGAGTGCGGCGTTCGATGGTGTGGCCGGGCCGTACGAGCCGGGGGCCACCGTGGTCTACGGCCGCCGAACGGCCGTCAAGGTCCAGCACCGCCTGCACGAACGCCTTGGTACCGCGCTGCGGATGGAGTCGATGCGTAAGGCCGCGGGGATCAGGGTTCCGGCCCTGCTGGACGCGGGCACCGTGCGGACCGCGTCCGGACCGCGATGGTGGCTCGTGCTGGAAAAGATCGGCGGCTCACCCGGCGAACATCCGACTCCCGCCCAGCAACGCGGCCTGGGCGAGCAACTTCGCCGCTGGCACGGTGCCACGGACCAGGGTGGCCTGCGCCTGGACGAGCCCGGTGCTCTCGGGGTGCTGCTCGGCTCCGCGCGCCACCTCGCGACCCGCGATTACCCGGCCATCTCGGACCTGTTCGACCAGGTGTGCGCGGGACAGCCGATGACGGCCATCCACGGGGATGCCGCCGTGGGGCACAACGTCCTCTTCGAGGGCGACGATCTGCTCGCCGTCCTCGACCCGGGTGCGGTCGAGGTCGGGCCGCCCATGCTCGATCTCGCCTGGTGCCTCGCCGTCGACCTGCCATGTGGTGCTCATCCGCGATGGCTGCTGGAAGGGTACGGCACCGACGCGGTCGACCAGGAGGCACTCAATGCCTTGCTGCCGCTCATGATCCTGCGCAGGTTGATCGATACCCAGGTGGAGGGAAGCGGAGAGGATTCCCGATGGCTCGCAGCCTGGCTGTCCGCAAACGCCCCTGAACTACTGCCTCTGGCCTCGGCGTCGTGATCAGATTCCTGATAGAAGAACGTGTTCCGATTCCACGTGGAGAACACGGTGAACGTCAGCAGGTCTTCGCAGCGTGTGGCCTGCTCCGGGGATGACGACCAGACGAGCATTGAGGCTCCTGGCCTGCTCCAGTGGGGTTACCCGATCCTCGTCGCCATGGATCAGAAGCAGCGGACGCTGAATCGCGGCTTCTGATTCACCGGAGAGCTCACTGCGGAGCAACTCCGCGTGATGGGCCTGGAACTTCGGTGCGGCTCTGCTCCAGCTCTCCAGATCGGCCACGGCCGACCTGGCGATCCCGACCGCGAACACATCGGTGATCGCCAGGGCCCGTAAAACGGTGTACCCGCCGGCGCTGGCCCCCCAGATCGCCACCCGCCCGGGATCCGCTCGTCCGGCGGAAACCAGGTGACGAGTGGCATAGGCGCTTGTTTGCAGCAGGCCCGGGATGATCACGAGTTCGACGGTCAGCTGGAGGTGCCGTTGAACGACAGGGCCTTGCCGTACTTGCCGTTGGCCCGGTTGGTGGTGAGCATCATCGGCTGACCGGCCCGCTCCCGGGGCTCGAGCGGGTCAGCCGAAGCGGACGAGCCCCTGCTCGAAGGCGAAGACGACGGCCTGGACCCGGTCGCGGAGGTCGAGTTTGGTGAGGATGTGACTGACGTGCGTGCGGACCGTCCCCTCCGCCAGGTGCAGGCGGGCCGCGATCTCGGCGTTCGTCAGACCGTCGGCGATCTCGGCAAGCACCTCGCGTTCGCGCGGACTGAGCAGCGCGGCCCGCCTGTCCGGGGTCTTGTCCACGTCGGGAAGGCGGGGGACGAAGTGCGACAGAAGCCGCCGCGTGGTGGAGGGGGCGATGACCGCGTCGCCACGGTGTACGGTGCGGATCGCCTCGATGAAGGAGGCCGACCCTGTGTCCTTCAACAGGAACCCGCTGGCACCGGCTTTGATCGCGCCGAAAGCGTACTCGTCCAGGTCGAAGGTGGTGAGGATGAGCACCTTGGGGCCGCCGCGCGCGCAGATGCGCCGGGTCGCCTCGATCCCGTCCATGCGAGGCATTCGCACGTCCATCACCACCACGTCGACCTCGACCTCCTCCAGCAGGTCGAGCGCCTGCTGGCCGTCCGCCGCCTCACCGACGACGTCGATGCCGGGCTCTCGGCGCAGCACCAGCCGGAAGCCGGTGCGGACCAACTCCTGATCGTCGGTCAGCAGGACGCGGATCACCTCGTCCACGGATCACGCCCAGGGAATGGTCGCCCTGACCTGGAAGCCGCCGCCGGGCAACGGCGCGGCCCGCGCCGCACCGCCGAACATCGCGGCGCGCTCGGCGATGCCGATCAGGCCGTACCCGGCCCCGCCGGGGCTGGGCGATGCCGCCGGCCTGCGATGACTCTCACCGGCACCGTCGTCGGTGACCTGGATGTGCAGTCCGTCTTCGGCGTAGCGTAGTAGCACCTCGGCGTTCGCTTCCTTGCCAGTGTGCTTGAGCGTGTTGGTCAGAGCCTCTTGCACGATCCGGTAGGCGGCCAGGCTCAAGCTGGCCGGTGGTTCACGAACTCGTCCCTCGACCCGTAACCGTACCCTTAGCGGCAGCCGTTCGACCAGATCCTCGATCGCCCCGATACCGGGCTGCGGCGTCATGGGCGCCTCACGCAACACCCCCAGGAGCAACCGCAGCTCGCCCAGCGCGACCCGGCCCGACTTCCCGATCGCACCGAGCGCCTGCCCCACCTCGGCGAGGTCGTCGTCCAGCAACGCGGCCGAGGCACCGTCCGACTGGACCACCATCGCGCTCACGTTGTGCGCCACGATGTCGTGCAGTTCCCGCGCGATCCGCACCCGCTCCTGGGCCAGCACCAGCTTCACCCGCGCGTGGGCGACGGCCTCGGCCTCGGAGTGCCGGAGCCTGCCCAGCCCCCAGGCCGCGGCGCACACGACGGCCGATATCACGAACAGGTCCTCGGGAGGTACGGGCTGCGGGAACGGCACCAGGTCCGGACCGCCCCAGATCCGGACAGCGGTCAGCGCGGGGGGCAGCAGCATGCCTGCCAGGAAGAAGCCGACCCGTTTGGAAGAGACCCACCGTCCCGCCGTGTAGAACATCAGCATCAGCGCGGTCGGGGTGCTCAGTTCGGCCCACGAGGCGTTCCACTCCGTCCAGATATCCCACCTTCCGCCGACGAACCACAGCGTCCAGACCAGGGCCAGCACCGACAGCGGGAACCTGCGCCGCCACGCCAGGCCGGCGTAGGCCAGCAGGTCACCCCAGAACATCATCGGGAGCCGGGTGAAGTCGGCGATGCTCTGGTCGTAGTAGGGCACCTCGATCAGTAGGTACGCGCAGGCCGCGACGGCGAGGAAGGCGTCGGACACCTGCGGGTGACCACTCCACCACACCAGCAGGCGCCGCACCATGTCCCCGACGCTACGGCAGGATCTCCGCGCCGGCATCGTCCGTCCCGCGTAGGTTCGCGTGCCCATCCGTCCCGTGGAGAATCGGCCGCGAGACGGATGCGCGCCGAGCGCTCGTCCGTCTCCTCCCCCGCCGCGACCACCTCGCCGGGGCATTCGCAGGGTCTTTTCCCTTTCAGGCCAGTGCCCGCCCATCGGGGCTACGTAGATCCGCCGACGACGAATTCCGCGACGCGGCCGATGCGGACCGATCCGCTCGCGCCGCACTCTTGGGGCGTCGGCAAGTCCCGGGACCTGTCCGGTGAAACGCCGGACCCGGATTCCGGGCTTCAACCACCGAAGAAAGGAGTTCACATGGCGTTCCTGAGCAGGCGCCTTCTCAGCAGGGGGGTGGTGACCGCCGCCGCCGTCTGCGCGCTGGGCGCCTCCGGCGCGACGCTCGCCTACGCGGAGGGTCAGTTCACCACCAGGCTGGAGAACGTCGCCGCGGGCTTCGAGTCCCGCACCTGGAAGGACCTCAACAGAGACCACTGGAGGACGGCGGTCGAGCTGTCCGGCTGCTCGGCCAACTCAAGGGCGGCGGCGCCGAGGCTGGGCCTGTACCGGGAGCGCTTCGGCCCGGACACGCACTACGGCACCAAGGGCTACGGCGGCTGCAACTCACGGATGGTCCGGGGCGACTGGGGAGACGTCCGCTCCGGTAAGTACCACTTCACCGTGAAGAACATGGGCGCGGACTTCTACCGGGTCTCCGCCCGCAAGGTCCAGGTCTACTGGTAAAGAGCGCGCGGGGTCACGGCCGTCCAAGGTTTCGCACGGTTCGGGAGCCGGCCGTGACCCCCGCCCGACGCGATCCCATCGAGGAAAAGATGCCGATCTCATTTCAGGGATGCGGATTCGGCCACCGCCGAGGCTCCCTCGTTCTCACCGGTCTTGATCTCTCCCTTCCCGAGGGCCGCACGGTGCTGCTCGGACCGAACGGGTCCGGCAAGTCGACGCTCCTCGGGCTGGCCGCCTCGCTGCTGCGCCCGCACGCGGGCCGAGTCCTCTACCGGGGACTCGATCCCGCCCGCCGCCGGGACAGGGCACGCTACCGGTCGCTGGTCGGCTGGATGCCCCAGGAGATCCGGCCGCTACCCGGACTGACGGTCCGCGAGCAGGTCGGCTACGCCGGCTGGCTCAAGGGGCTGTCGCGGCGGGAGGCCTGGCGCAGGTCACTGGAGGCACTGGAGGTGGTGGAGTTGGGCACGCTGGCGGACGGCCCCTGCGCCGAGCTGTCGGGCGGCCAGCTCCGCAGGGTCGGGCTGGCTCAGACGTTGGTGCACGACGCCGAGGTGATCCTGCTGGACGAGCCCACCGCGGGGCTGGACCCGGACCAGCGCGAGCGGTTCCGGGAGATCGTCTCACGGGCGGGGGAGCGCGCCCATCTGGTCGTGGCCACCCACGACATCGCGGACCTGGCCGGCACGTACGACTCGGCCGTGGTGCTCGACACGGGCGGGGTGGGTTACGCCGGGCCACTCGCGGGCCTGGTGACATCGGCCGGCGGATCCGTCCGCGGCTCCTTCTCCGACCAGGTCGGGCGCGCCTACCGGCGGCTCGTGACGAGGGAGGTCTGACCCGTGCCGCTGCGCCGCTGGCTGCGCTCCTCCGCGGCCGTGACAGCCCTCCCTCTCATGGCCGTCTACATGTTCCTCGTGCTGGGCGACTCGACGCACTCCCTGGAGGACAACTGGCTGTCCGCCACCGTGCTCGCCGCGTCGGCCGGGGTGATGGCGATGGGCCCGGTGTGCGCGGCGGCAGGTGCCTGGGAGGGGGCCAGACTGTCGCGTGGCCGGGTGGAGGGCGCCGCCCCGGTACGGTCTCCGGCGGAGATCCTCGCCTGGTCGCTGCTCCCGATCCTGGGCGCCGCCGTGTTCGGGCTGCTGGGCGCGCTCTCGTTGGTGGCGATCGCGATGGCGGACGTCCCGGGGTCGCCGGCCCCCTCGGTTCTCGCGGTGGCGCTCCTGGTGATCGTCGCCTGGACCCTCGTCGGGTTCGCCGCCGGCCGGTTCCTGCCTCCGCTCCTCGGCGTGCCGTTGTTGCTGGCGGGCACGTGGTTGTGGCTGGCCTACCCGGCCGCCCTGGAGACCTTCTGGGTACGCCACCTCACGGGCAACAACCTGGGCTTCTGCTGCGAGACCGGCACGACGTTCCACCCGGGCGCCCTGAGCGCCCAGACGATCCTCGCCCTGGCCGTCGCCGGGGCGGCGTTTCTGGCCTGGGCGCGTCACAGGGGCACTCGCCGGGCGTGGGCGGGGATCGTCGGCCTCCCCCTGGCGGCGGCCGTGGTGGCCTTCCCCCTCGTACGGGACATGGGCCCCGAGGCGCAGGTGCCACGCACCGGCGGCCTGGTGTGCTCCCGGTGGGACGGGGCCGAGGTGTGCGTGTGGCCGGAACGCGGGAGACGACTGGGGTTCGCCGCCGGGATCGCCCTGCCCGCGGTGCGGCGGCTGTCGGCGGCGACCGGGCTGCCCGCACCCGGCCGTATCACGGAGGGGCCCGCCGACGGCCGGACGTCCTGGCGCTTCGCGGTGCCACCGGGGGCCGGCGGCGATGACGTGCTCTTCGACCTGGCCATCGGCCTGCTGCCCGCTGATCCGCCGTCGTGCGGGTCCGACTGGTCCGGTGCCGACGCCTACGCGCCGCTGAGCGCCTGGCTGGCCCTGAGGGCGGGTGCCGGGCGAGACTCGGTCGCGCGCAGGACCGGTTCGGCCTCCCTCGGTGTCGCAGAGCGCGCACTGGCACTGTCGTCGGCCGGGCAGGCTTGGTGGTTCCGGCACAACCTCGCGGCGCTGCGCCGCTGTGACATCCCTCCCCGGGAGGTGACCCCACTGTGAGGACCTGGCTCCATGTACACCACGTCGCCTGGTCGGCGCTCTCTCTCGCGATGACGGCGGGGGTGGTCGCGGTGGCCGGTGACGTCCTCGTACCGGTCCCGAACCTCTCGCGAGGGGATCTGGACGGCGTGCCGCTGGCCCTGATCGCGCCGCTGGCGGCGAGCGCCGTGCTCGTGCGCGGTGTGTACGCGGGCCCCGCGGACCTTGAGGCCGTCGCGGTCCGTCCCACCGGCGCCTACCGCGCCGGCTTGGTCGCCGCCGCCTGCGCGGCGCCACTGCTGGCGGGACTTCTCTTCACCACTACGGTGCCGTACGGGACGGTGGCGGCCCGCAATCTGGCGGGTTTCACGGGGCTGGCACTGGTGGCCTCCCGGTGGCGACGTGACACGGCCACCGGGGTGTCGGCCGCCTACATGATCGCCGCGATGCTCCTGGGCGGCGGATCCGGCACCGGATCACTGTGGGACTGGGCGATCACCGACTCCCCTGGCCTCTCCTCCTGGACCGCCCCTGCGACGGCCCTGGCACTCGGCCTGACCTGCTTGGTGTTCCCCGGACGACAGCGCGCGCCGAGTTGAGAGGGATCTCCGCGCGCCGACGGCCGACCTCGGTCACGGGCGCCACGGGCCGTACTTGCGTACCAAGCTGTTCAACTTCACCGTCCACGGCATCGACGAGCTCACTGGTCTGATCAAGGACCGGCTCAAATCCCTGCAGTACCGGCCCGACCTGCTGAACGGCTTCATCGCCGCCCCCCGACACCAGAGCGACCGACGCCGGAACCGCGGACACCATACCGGGCGACCGGCCACGGGAGTTCGTCGTCACGGTGGCCTTCACCCCCCATGGCGTCATCATCACCGTCCAGGACACCGGCTCCGCACAGATCCCCTGCACCAGAAACCCCCAACCCAGCGCCACCGGCGGCCGAGGACTCCTCCTCGTCAACGAACTCGCCACCCGCCGGGGCTTCCACCACGACCCCACCGGAACCGTCATCTGGTTCGAACTCACCTGACAGACCGGCATTGCCGCCTCGTCGAGGATGTCCTTGAGTAACAAGTCGCTCCCCCCTATCGCGGGGATAAGGGACCTGGCTGCCAACCCCAGTCAGGTCCCGTTCGTCTTCGACGCCGGCTGACCACTATCGGCCCGTCAGA
This sequence comes from Streptosporangium sp. NPDC049644, assembly GCF_040675205.1. Classification (NCBI taxonomy): domain Bacteria; kingdom Bacillati; phylum Actinomycetota; class Actinomycetes; order Streptosporangiales; family Streptosporangiaceae; genus Streptosporangium; species Streptosporangium sp. NPDC049644. The sequence goes on from NZ_JBFAOJ010000138.1 coordinate 15,251, forward strand.
GCCTCGATGCCCGGCCGGGATCAGCCGCCCGGCAAAGCCCTGATCGGCGAACACCACCCGGCAGCCACCGCTCGGATACAGCCTCGTCAGCATGGTGATGGCACCGGCGCGATCCTGCACCCCGGCCGAGCGGGACCCCGTCACCTCAGGTGAGGTGTCCGCCTGTAGGTGTCTTTTGGCGTCCGCTTCGCCAATGCTCTGCGGCTGCGAGGTTGTCGAGTCGGGCCAGTTGCTCGACCGCGCGCTCCTTCGCTACATAGCGCATCCTGGAACCTTATAGATCCCAGGATTCCAGCTAATCGGTGATCCTTATCTAGGTGCCGCCGGTCCAGACTGAACCTATGTAAAAGACCCGTTGGTCCCGGCCGGGCATCGCAACATCATCAGGGAAAGGAAAGCAATGCGTCTACGAATCGCGAGTCTCTCACTGGCCTGCGCAGCGGGGATCGCTGCAACCGCGTTCACGGTCACTCCTGCCCATGCTTACCCGACCGACTGTTCTGCGGGGGCCGCCTCGCGGACTGCCTCCATCGCGGTGTGCCATGGGGGGACGGGCTCCTATCGGGCGGTCGCTTTCTGCGATTATCCCGACGGCACCTACGGCTCGGCGTACGGCAGCTGGGTATACATGCCGTCCAATTCATATTCGACGGCATACTGCCCCAATAAATCCATATATGGTGGACAGAGCGTTCTCGATTTCGGCTTTTACGAAAGGCGCAACTGATAAGGGACCTGACTGTTAGCCTCCGTCAGGTCCCGACTTCTGCGAGAGTGGCTGAACGCCTACCGATTACCGAAGGTCAACCCTGGCACCGAAGGAGCGGAACGAGTCGCGCAGCACCAGCGTGGTGAGCTTGGCACTCTTGGGTACGTCGTACAACAGAATCCCCTTGATGCCGTTGCCGGGGTTGAGGTGGGCGTTGGAGTCTTTCAGGTAGACAGCCGCGGTTCCAGTGTCGGCCTTGAACTCCCGGTACTTGCTGTCGAACAGCTTCTGGTTGTTGTCGGAGAACCTCGCAGCCTCGTTCCCGACGTTCCTCACAGTCACGTGGATCAGAACGAACTGCCCCTGAGCCTTCTTGGCGAGCAGCCCCTGACGCACCGTGGACCGCCTCTCCACCCTGGTCACCTTGAACGAGAGCTCTCCGTCCCTGACCACATCCCCGATTCCGGGCACCTTCGGCTTCGGCGCCCGCTTCGGGGTCGACGCTTTGGCGAGAACCTTCTCCGCCTTCTCCACGGGCATACCCTGCGAGAGGGTAGGTGACCAGGGCCCCGGCGTTCCCAGGTTCTGATGGGGTATGGCGAGGTTGAGCGTTTGGCCAGGTGGAAGACGAAAGAGCGCGACTTCTGCTGATCTTTCAGGTCTCTAATCCGAAGATCGCCACAGGAGTCGCGCTCGTGTCCCCATCTTCCCTGACTGGTCCCCGTCTCGTCCCGTGTCTTGACCAGCTCGGCGACTTGGCGTTGTGGGAAGCCGAACTGGCAGCCGATCCGGTCGTGATCGAATCGGCGTTGATGCGCCGGTTGGCGACCGTCCCCGATCACCGCTCGCCCTGCGGGCTGCGCCATCGGCCGGTGGTCATCTTGACGTTGACCGCGTGCGCGACGCTCGTGGTCGGCGGCGACAGCATCGTGGCGATCTGGCAATGGGCGGCCCGGACCGCGCAGCCGGTACTGGAGCGGCTGGATGCCTATCGTGATCCGTTCACCGGCCGATTCGTCGTGCCCAGCGAGAAGACCTTCCGCCGGGTCCTGACCGATCTGGACGCCAACGCGTTGGACGCGGCGATCAGCGGCTACGTGGCCGATGTGGTCCGCCAGGCAGTCTCGGTGCCGCAGATCCTCGACACGCCCGCCCCCGTCGAGCGTGAGCAGCGGCGTGCCGCCGGACGACAGCTCACCCACCCCGCCCCGGCCGGGCTGCTGCCCGCAGCCGCCCTGGATGGCAAGGCCTGTCGCGGTGCCCGGATCGAGCAGGGCGGACGGGTCTTCCTGGTCGGGGCGATCAGCCACGAGCACGGGGTGATCCTCGGCCAGTGCCAGCTCGCCGACAAACGCGGCGAGGGACCGGCCGCCCGCACCCTGCTGCCGCAGCTGGAGGTGGCCGGAATGGTGCTGATGCTGGACGTGCTGCATTCCACCAAGGTGACCGCTCGCCTGATTACCGAGCGCCTGCAGGCCCACTACATCCTCATCGTGAAGGGGAGTCAGCCATTGGCCCGCGCCGCCGCCCAGGCCCTGCTCAATCGTGTCCGGCATCACCAGCCTGCCCGCTGACCTGGCCGGCCCCGCCCACCTCAACCATTACGAACGTGCGCACTGGGGCGTGGAAAACCGTCTCCACTGGG
>NZ_JBFAOJ010000139.1:0-16797 GCF_040675205.1 Streptosporangium sp. NPDC049644
GGGTCGCCTCCGGCGAGGGCCCGGTGTCTCACCGCTTCGCCGGCCGAGCGGATCAGCCTTCGGCCACCGGTGGCCGAAGGGCCGCGAGGGTCTTCTCCCCGCCTGGATCGGCCTCGACACTGGCCGGCACCAGGGCCACCTCGTCCACGCCGGCGCGGCCGTAATCGGCGAGCCGGTCACGGACCGTCGCCTCGTCGCCCACCAGGCCGACCGACTGGATCAGCTCGACGGGGACGGCGGCCAGCAGCTCCCTCGGGTGCGGCCTGGTGCGGGCGAACTCGACGACGTCGCCGAACCCGGCCTCGGTGAACATCTCGCCGTAGCCGGGGGCGGCCAGGTAGCCGACCACGGCGCGGCGCAGCTGCTCGACCGCGGCCTCGGTGGGGTTCACCGCGGCGCAGACCCAGGCGGCCACCCGGGGGGTCTCGCGCCCGGCCACGGTGGCGGCGTCACGCAGCCGCCGGACCAGGGCCGCCGCCGAGGCCGGGGTGATCAGGTTCAGCACCATCCGGTCGGCGAGGGCGGCGGCGACGCCGACGGCCGCCGGGCCGAACGCCGCCACGGTCAGCTCCGAGCGGGGGGCGTCCAGCCGCAGGTGGTAGCCGCGGGCATGGACGGTCTCCCCGTCGAAGGAGGGCTTGCGCCCGTCGAGCAGCTCCCGCAGCACCGTGGCCGACTCCCGCAGCCTGGTCGCCGGGCGGCTCCGGTCGCGGCCGTGCCATTCGGCCACGACCAGGGGGCTGGAGGTGCCGACCGCGACGCCGACCCGGCGCCCGGTCAGGTCGGCGACCGACGCCACGCCGCGGGCGATCGTCATCGGGTCGCGTACGGCCACCGCCAGCGGGCCCACGGTCAGCCCGATCCGCTCGGTCCGCAGGCCGATCGCCGAGGCGAGCGCGAAGGCGTCGTAGGTGGCCATCTCGCCCACCCACAGCTCGTCGTAGCCGAGCCGGTCGGCGGCGCGGGCGGTCAGCAGGGCCTCGCCGGGCGGCCGGTCCTGCCAGAACCCCAGTGACACCGCCGGCCGGGGGGTCCGCGGGAGAGCGGCGGCTCCGGCCGGACCGGTCACGTCGGTCGATCGGGTCATGGCACACGCTCCAGCACGGTGGCGCTCCCGGTTCCGGCGGCGCCGCTGACCGCGACCACGCCGTAGCGTCCACCGGTCCGCTCCAGCTCGTCCACGCAGGACGCCAGCAGGATCGGGCCGGTGGCGCCGAAGGCGTGCCCCATCGCGATCGTCCCCCCGTTGGGGTTGAGCTGCTCGTCGGTGACACCGAGGTCCCGCTGGAACTTCAGGCAGGTCGCCGCGAACGCCTCGGCGATCTCGAACACGTCGACGTCGCCGGGCACCAGCCCCGCGCGCTTCAGGGCCTTCTCCGCGGCGGCCTGCCCGGCGGTGAGCATGATGACCGGGTCCACCGCGGCCGTGGCGGCGGCGACCACCCTGGCCCTCGGGCGGAGTCCGGACGCCGCCGCCGCGGCGGCGTCACCGAGCACGGCGATCCCGGCGCCGTCCGCGATCGCGGGTGAGGACCCGGCGGTGTGCAGGTGCCGGATCTCGCCGACCTCGGGGCGCCTGCGCCGGACGAGGTCGTCCTGTCCCTTGGCGCCGAGCGCGGCGAAGGCGGGCTCCAGCGCGGCGAGGCTCTCGGCGGTGGTGCCCGGCCGGACGGTCTCGTCATGGTCGAGCACGACCTGGTCGCCGTGCCGCACGGGCAGCAGCGAGCCGGCGAACCTGCCCTGCTCCCAGGCGGCGGCGGCGCGGCGCTGGCTGCGCAGCGCGTAACCGTCGAGCTGCTCGCGCTCCAGTCCTTCGAGGGTGGCGATGAGGTCGGCGGCGATGCCCATCTGCACCGAGCCGACCCGCTCCACGACCTCCCGGTCAGACCAGATCGGCGCCTGGTCGGCGAACATCGGCACCCGGGACACCGACTCCACGCCGCCGGCGGCGATCAGGCCCGCCGAGCCGAAGGCGATGTGCGCGGCGGCGGTGTTGATCGCGTCGACGCCGGAGGCGCAGAACCGGTTGAGGGTCATCCCGGAGGCGGACTCGCCCCAGCCGGCCAGCACGGCCGCGGTGCGGGCCAGGTCGCCGCCCTGCTCCCCGGTCTGGGTGGCCGATCCGACGATCAGGTCCTCGACCAGGCCGGGCAGCGCCGCGGCCCGGTCGCCGACGCCCGCCAGCAGCCGGGTCAGCAGCTCCAGCGGGGTGATCCCGGAAAGGCCGCCGCCCGGACGTCCCTTCCCGCGCGGGGTGCGCAGGGTGGCGAGCACGTAGACGTCGGTCATCGGGCGCCTCCCGCGGCGCGTAGCTGGTCGGCGCGGACCCAGGTGGCGTGGAACCCGATGGGAACGCGCCGGGGCAGCAGCACCCTGCCGACCGGCCCTGCGGTGACGTCGGCGGCGTCGAAGATCGCGACCTCGGCGCGCCCTGCCCGCTCGTCGTTGACGAAGCTGACCAGGTAGCCGTCGGTCTCGCTGGTGGAGCCGTCGCGGGGGGCGAACGGTGCCTCCGAGCCCCACCGTCCGGGCCCGAACCTGTGCTCCTGCTTCTCGCCGGTCGCCGAGTCGAACCGGACGAGCCCGTCGAACAGCAGGGTCTCCGCGGTGGCGAGGTGCATGTTGTAGGAGTAGCGGTGCGGCCGGCCCATGACGCGCGAGTCGACGCTGGGGAATTCGATGTTGTCGTCGTCCAGCGGGCCCTCGGACGTCCGCCCGGTGCGCAGGTTGAACCGGTAGCGGTAGATGTGCGCGTTGAGCCGCAGGTAGGCCAGCATCTGGGCGATCTTCGAGGTGTAGGTCGCCTGGTGCTGCGGGTTCTTCACCCGGCAGACGTCGAGGACGATCTCGTCGCCGTCCTCCCAGGAGTTGATGACGTGGTAGATGTAGCAGGGCTGGGCGTCGAACCACCGGATCGTGTCGCCGGCGCCGTACCGGGGGAGCACGCCGAACCTGGCGGGCAGCGAGCGCTCGAAGGAGATGCGGTACTTCCCGGCGGCGCGGGCCCGCTGGTCCTGGATCAGCGGCAGGTCCATCAGGATCGTGTGGTTCGGGGTGATGGCCATGTCGTGCGGCAGCCGGGGCCCCGGCAGGTCGATGTCGGTCACGTGGGTGACCGCGCCCTCCGGGCCGACGATGCCGTAGCGCATGTACGGCGGGCCGTCCGGGCCGTAGTCGAACCACAGCAGCTCACCGGTGGCCTCGTCGACCTTGGGGTGGGCCATCATGTCGCCGTTCAGGGTGCCGAGGAAGTTCTCCGCGCCCAGGGTCTCCAGCGACAGCGGATCGATCGCGTAGGGGGTCCCGCACAGGTACCAGGTGGCCAGCACCTTTCCCCGGTGGTAGGTCACGTCGGTGTTGGCGGAGTCCTTGATGCCCAGGCCGTGCCCGTTGCCGAACGGGTTGCCCTTCGGATTCTCCATCACGCCGGTCCACAGCGCCTCGCCGGCCGCGGACTCCTGGTGGTAGGCGGCGGTGCGCACGTAGCGGTTGCGGTAGCGCGCCCGGCCGTTCTCGAAGTGCATCGCGTGGATCATGCCGTCGCCGTCGAACATGTGGTAGCGGCCGGGCGCCTCGAAGCGGCGGTTGGGCCCGTTGCGCAGGAAGACCCCGTTGAGGTCCGCGGGGATCTCGCCGACCACCTCCAGGTCCTCGGCGGTCAGTTCGTCCTGAACGGCGGCGAACACTCCCATCAGGTACGGGTTCGGCTCGTCGCCGTTCTCGGCGACCGCCCGGGCCACGGCGATCGGCTGCGGCTGCTGTGTCATCTCGACGCCCCTTTCGTGCGACGACCAAACACTTCTATAAGAGAAGTCAGAGGCCAAAGTAGCATGACCGTCTGACGACGGAAAGCACGGAAAGGCGGAACGGGTGGCGGAAGACCGACGGCCCAGCGCGATCGGGCAGGCGTTGCTGGCGATCAGCGACCAGTGGACGCTGCTGATCCTGCAGCGGGCCTTCCTGATGCGCACCCGCCGGTTCGCGGACTGGCGTGACGAGCTGGGCATGTCGGAGTCGGTACTGGCCAACCGGCTCAAGGAGCTCGTCGCCGGAGACCTGCTGCGCCCGGCCCCCTACCGCGAGCAGGGCCGCACCCGCACCGAGTACCTGCTGACCGAGCGCGCGCTGGAACTGTGGCCGCTGCTGGTGGAGATCTGGTCCTGGGAGCGCAGCTGGGTGCCCCGGCGCCGCGGGCTGCCGGAGCTGATCCACGACGCCTGCGGCAGGCGCACCGACGTCGAGCTCGGTTGCGCGGCCTGTGACCGGGCCCCGGTCACCGCCCGCGACACCGAGACCCTGCGGGGCTCGGCCACCTTCGCCCAGGTGGCGGTGCCGCGCCACCACCGCAGGACGGTCCGCGACGACGTCGAGCGCGACCCGCTGTCGTACTTCCCGGAGACGTTCGAGCTGCTCGGCGACCGATGGAGCACCGTGATGCTCGCGGCCACCTTCCTCGGGGTGCGCCGGTTCGCCGACTTCCAGTCCGAGCTCGGCATGGCCCCGTCCGTGCTGTCCGACCGGCTGCGGCGGTTCACCGAGCTCGGGGTGCTCAGCGCCGGGGAGAGCGACGGCGGGCGTCCCCGGTACCTGCTGACCGACAAGGGCCTGGCCTTCTTCGGGGTGTTCGCCTTCATCGTCGACTGGGCCCAGCGGTGGTACGCCGGCCCGCCGGGCACCGACCTGCTGATCACCCACCGCGCCTGCGGCCGGCCCTTCCGGCCCTACCTGCGCTGCCTGTCGTGCGGCACGCCGCTGAACCGTACCGAGGTGCGCTTCGCGCTCGGCGACGGGCAGGCCGCGACGACCGCCGCCTCCCACCCCCTGGCGAGTGGCGACGGCCGCCCTTGACCCGTAGCAGACCGGTGCCCGTTAGTGACCGGTGACGGCCGGCCGTCGCGACTGGGTGACGCGGAACCGTCCGGTGACGAAGGAGTCGTCGGTGAGCGAGGCGTTGCCCGCCGGATTGAGACCGGTGACGTGGTAGTCGCTGTAGGCGGCGGAGAAGTTCAGCGGCATCGGTCCGGTGAGGTTGCAGGTCACCGCGGCGCCGGCGGTCGCGTAGCCGGCCTCCACCCGGTCCAGGTACGCCTCGTCCGTGGCGTAGGCGAACGCGGTGATCGCCCCCCGTTCCCGCGCGTCCCGGGTGGCCCGCTCCAGCGCCTGGTCGGCGTCGTCACAGTCGATCACGAACGCGACCGGTCCGAACCGCTCCTCCCCGTACAGGTCGTGGTCGGCGATGTCCACCTGCGCCAGCAGCGGCCCGCTGGTGCGCGCCCTCGGGTGGTCGGGATGCCGGTAGGGGTGCGGCTCGAGGACGATTCGGCCGCGCGCGGCCGCCCGGTCGCGCACCTCCTCCAGCAGCCGCAGGGTGTTCGGCGATTGGACGGTGGCGAGCACCGCGGCGGCCCGCCGGGGCACCGTGCTGATGGCCTGTACGGCCTCGGCGAGCCCGGTCGCGAAGTCCGCGGCGCTCACCGTGCCTCCGGCGGTGGGCACGCCGCCGCGCGGCACGTAGATGTTCTGCGGGCTGGTGCACATCTGCGCGGAGAACAGGCACAGCGAGCCGGCCAGCGCGCGCAGCACCGGCTGCAGCTCCCCGACCGAGTGCACCAGCACCGAGTTCGCCCCCGAGGTCTCGGTGTAGGCGACGGCGGGGAAGGCGTTGGCCTCCACCCAGGAGCCGAAGGCGGCCGAGCCGGTGAAGTCCACGATCCGGGTCGCCGGATGCCGCACCAGGAGCCTGGTGACCGGTTCGGCCGCCGTGTCCACGGCCAGCCCCACCAGCTCGGGGGAGAAACCCGCCTCGGCGAGGACCTCACGGCAGACGCGCACCGCCAGCGCCATCTGCAGCACCGAGCCGGGATGCGGCTTGACGATCACCGGGTTTCCGGTGACCAGGCTCGCGAACAGCGCGGGGTAGACGTTCCAGGCGGGGAAGCTCGCACAGGCGATCACCACGGCGACCCCCTTGGGCATCAGCCGGTACCGCTTCACCATCTCCACGGTGGTGGTGCCGAACGCGCGCGACCACCGCGCCGTGCCGGGCACCCGGGACATCGCCGCGTACGCCTGCGCGATCGCCTCGATGCCGCGGTCGAGCGCGTTGGTCCCGCTGCCGGCGTAGCTCATCCCGAAGCTCTGCCCGGCGGTGTGCATCGCCGCGTACGAGAACTCGAAGGAGCGGAGGTAGATCCGCTCGCAGATCTCCAGGCACACCCCGGCCCTGGTCCGCGGGTCGGCCTCCCGCCAGCGCGGCCACGCCCGGGTGGCGGCGGCGAACAACTCCTCGACGTCCGCCCGCGGGTAGCACACGCCCAGCGGCTCACCGGTGTAGGGGGAGACCTCGTCGGGCTGCGCCACCGGGGCGCCGGGCCCGCCGAGGTCGAAGGGACGGCCCAGCAGCGCCTCGAACGCGGCCCTCCCCTCCGCCCGGGCCCGCTCCCCGCCGGGATGGTCGGCCGGCGACTCGCCGAACGCCGTCCAGCTCTCGCGGGAGCGGCACGCCTCGATCGCGCGGTCGAGGGTCGCGCGGTGCCTGTCGAACAGATCCGTTGCCATGTCGCCATTCCGTCCGGCTCGTGCGGGGATCACCCCGGCCCCATCCATCTGGCTTCGTTTATAGTACTAATATTCCGCCGACGAAACCCCGGAGGTGGTCGTGGTTATCGGCCTGCTCCCGCACCGGGCGGCCGCCCGATTCGGTGGCGGGCCCGCACTGCCGGGCCCGGACGGGGCGCGCGGCTTCCCCTGAACGCCGAGAACCGTGACGACCTGGGCAAGGCGTTCGCCGAAGGCCGGCCGCGCACCGGGGACATCGGCCACCTCGGCGACGGCGGCCATGCCGACCGCACCTCTGCCCGGTGTGGCCGGCCGAGCGATTCAGGGATGACCCGCCGCAGATCAGACACCTTGTCGGGCGTGTGAGGTGTGCTCTCGTCGGAGGTGTCCGTACGGGAGAAGGTGCGGGAAACGAACTACAGGTACCTGGCGGTCGTCATATCAGGAGCATCTGGACTTCGGCAGTGGGGAGAAAGCATGCTCGTCGATCGTCACCTTGACTGGGACGGCTGTTACAACGTCCGGGACCTCGGCGGTTTCCGGACCGGTGAGGGGCGTGTGACCCGCCGGGGCGCCGTCGTCCGTTCGGACAGCCCTGACCGGCTCACCCCGGCGGGCTGGTCGGCGCTCGCCGCGTACGGCGTCCGCACGGTCGTCGATCTGCGCAACCACGAGGAACGCCGGGCGGCCGCCGAGGCTCGCCCGACCGGGGTCGACGTCGTACACGCCCCGCTGGACGACCTGGCCGACACCGGGTTCTGGGAAGTCTGGGGGCAGGGGCTGCAGGGTACGCCGCTCTACTACCGGCCCTTCCTCGACCGTTTCCCGGAGCGGTGCGCCGCGGCCGTCGCCGCCGTCGCCCATGCCAGGCCCGGCGGCGTTCTCATCCACTGCGCCGTGGGCCGTGACCGCACCGGGCTGATCACCCTGCTGCTGCTCGCCCTGGCGGGCGTCGCGCACGAGGACATCGCCTCCGACTACGAGCTGAGCGCCGACCGCCTGAGGCCGCTTTTCGCGACGCTGGGCGTGGCCGACCAGGGGCCGATCGTCCGGGAGGTCCTGCTGCGGGAGAACACCTCCGTCCGTGCGGCCGTTCTCGCCACATTGGAGTCGCTGGACGCCGACGCCTACCTGCGCGCGGCGGGCCTGGGCGCCGATGATCTCGCGGCTGTCCGGGCCAGGCTGCTCACCTCCTAGAAGCGCCGATGCAGGAACGCGGACCCGGCGGTACGCCCGGCGAGGACCGGCCATCCCGCGGCGCTGGACGGCGCCGTTCTAGGTGGACGTCCCGGCCTCAAGGATCGAGACGATGGAGAAGAGGGTGAAGCACACCGCGCCCAGCCCCACCATCACGCGGGCGGGGATGAAGAACTGTGGATCGGTGACCGCCGCCTCGGACAGGAAGGCGGAGAAGAACAGGCAGATCAGCGCGGTGGTCACCGGCAGGATGGGAATGCGGTTCGCGAGCGGGAAGGAGCGGCGCCACACCAGGGCCAGCAGCAGTGCCTTAGACAGGATGCTGAAACAGACCAGCGCGAGGCCGATCAGGATGTAGCCGGGAGCTATCCGGTAGGGCAGGTCGGAGCCGAGCAGGACGTACAGGCCCAGCGCGAAGCTGATCGTTCCCATGATGACGACCAGCCAGCTCCACCGGTATCGCTCCGTGTCGCGGAAGACGTTGCGAACCTGGCGGACGATGCTCGCCACCAGCGCGATCAGGCTGGCGCAGATCGCCGACAGCCCGAAGAGGACGTGGCCGGCGACATAGGTGGAGCTCTCCCCCCAAAAGAGCAGGCCGAAGGCGACGGCGAATCCCACGACGGCGCAGACCATCGGGACCGCGATCAGTGTCATGCCCACCCGTTCCAGGTAGGCGCCCTCCGGCGGCCCGGCGTCCGGGGCGCGGGCGGCGTTGTACGGGATGAGGCCGAAGGCCGTGGACGCCGTGGCCACGGTGCTCACGCAGGTGGCGATGAGGCCGATCCCGATGATGACGAAACCGGCGACGACGAACCTGCTCTCGTCGCCCCGGGTCACCGTGAAGATGCCCCAGCCGATGGTGGCGAGGGCGACGAGGTAGCCCGTCAACGGCAGCGCGACCCGCCACAGCAGGTCGTAACGGTTGATCAGCTGGCGAATGATCGTCGCGGCGGTGGTGAAGAGCGCGTAGCAGATCGCGGTCAGCGCGATGTTCACATGACCGGCGACGAAGTGGTCGGCGTCCTCGCCCCCGCTGTTGATGTAGAGGCCGAAGGCGAGGCAGACGGCCCCGAGTACCAGCGGTATGGCGCGGAACAGAACGCTTATCACGATGTTCATGGCTTCCTCCGGCAGATCCACCGCGCGGCCTGTCCGCACCGCTCGTGGCGCGCACCGTCGCGTCGCCACGCGGAGGCGCGCCCGTGACAGCACGATCGCCCTACCTGGGCTTCCGCTCTTTCGGTGCCACACCGGTCTTTCGTATCCGTACTCCTTGTTTGCCGCTTTCATGCCGGTGCCAGATATCGCCCGTAAGGTGGAACGAGGGCTTCAACCAGGGTTTTCCGGGTGAGAAATGCCGGTGGCCGGAGCACGGATCAGGGGCGGCCGATCCCGGCCAGCAGGTTCCTGACGAGGGCCTCGGCGAACTCGTCGGTGAGGGGCTGGTCGGGGATGAGGAGGCGGTGGTAGCAGGCGCCCCAGAGCTGGTCGACGACCACCTCGGGGTCGACGTCCTCGCGTAGCCGCCCGCGCTCCTTGGCGCGCTCCAGCGCCTCGACGGCGAGTGCTCTGCGCGGTGCCGAGTAGCGTTCGCGAAGGAGCGCCGACAGCTCGGGGTCGGTCTGGGCGTGGCCGATGAGCTCCGGCATCACGCGCCCGGCCCGGGTGTCGCGCATCAGGTGGACGAAGGCGCGCAGCTGCGCGGTGAGGTCGGCGGCGATGTCGCCGGTGTCGGGAAAGGCCAGAGTGGGGCCGACGGCGTCGAAGTAACCGTCGAGTGCCAGCGCCCCCTTGGACGGCCACCACTTGTAGAGCGTCACCCTGCTCGCGCCCGACAGGGCCGCGACCCTCTCGATGGTGAAGGCGGCCATTCCCTCGGTGAGCAGGAGCTCACCGGCCGCGCGCAGGACCTCGCGGCGCACCTCGGCGGCCGGGCGGCGTCCGCGTCCGCGACGGGCGGGTTCGGGGGCCTGCTGCGTCACCATCTACCTCCTGAAATATATGGACATTGTGTTTACATTCATATATATACATAGTGTACACAAATTCCTGAGGGAGTCGCCGATCATGAGCAGCACAGCAGCCCGCGTCGCCATCGTCACCGGAGGCTCACGCGGCATCGGACGCCAGGTCGTGGCCCGGCTCGCCGCCGACGGATACGCGATCGTGGTCAACTACGCGAGCAACGACGCCGAGGGGCAGGCCGCCGTCGCGGAGGCCGTCGGCAGAGGTGGCCAGGCGATCGCCGTCCGGGCCGACGTTGGCGATCCCGAGGCGGTCGCCGCGCTCTTCGACGCCGCCGAACAGACCTTCGGCGGCGTCGACGTGGTGGTCCACGCCGCCGGGATCATGAACCCGCCGACCCCGCTCGCCGAGCTCGACCTGAACGTGCTGGACCGCGTACTGCGCGTCAACGTACGCGGCACCTTCGCCGTCGCCCAGCAGGCCGCACGGCGGCTGCGCCGAGGGGGAGCCCTGATCACCTTCTCCACCTCGGTCATCGGGCTGGCCCTTCCCGGATACGGCGCCTACGCCGCGTCCAAGGGGGCCGTCGAGGGCCTGACCCTCATCCTGGCCCGCGAGCTGCGCGGCAGGGACGTCACCGTCAACACCGTCGCCCCCGGGCCCACCGCCACCGACCTCTTCCTGAAGGGCAAGGACGAGGAGACCGTCGCCAGGCTGGCCGCCCAGCCGCCACTGGAGCGGCTGGGCCTGCCCGCCGACATCGCCGAGGCCGTGGCCTTCCTCGCGGGCCCCGCCCGCTGGGTCAACGGCCAGGTGCTCCGGGTCAACGGTGGAATCGTGTGAACCCGGAACCCGGAACGGCTTAGCGGATCTGCCGCCTGCCGTACATCTTCACCACGGTCACGACGCCGCCGGCGGCCACCGCGACCTGGAGGGCCAGCGCTCGATCCAGTCGATTCCCCGGGTGTCGGCCACCCCCAGCACCGTGGCGACGGCGGTGCCGATGAACGCGGCGACGATGCCGATGAAAACGACCGGCATGACTCCTGGAATCCGGCGGCCAGGTCCGCCGCGGAACGGTTCGACCGGCCCACGGGGCCCGAGCGGGTGGGCGGGACTCTGTCACGGGGGTGCGGTCACGGGGGCGCGCAGATGAGGCCGATGACGTTCTCACGCCTGGCCCCCCGCTCGAAGGCCGCGGTGTAGGCGCGCGTACCGAGTGCGTGCCGTACCAGGTGGTCGGCCTCGGCGTGGGCGTCGTGAAACGGCCGCAGTCCGATGAGCGCCACCCCGGTCGTACGCCGCAACCGGTGCGCGGCGCCGAGCAGTTCGGCGGCGTGGTCGTGCCGACCGGTGGCGGCGATGGTCCAGGCGAGCGCCTCAAGGCCCCACACGGGCCCCCAGCGGTCGTCGATGTCGTACTGGCGGCGCAGCGAGTCGCGGAAAAGCGCGGCGGCCCGTACCGGGTCGCCGTGGCGCAACTCCGCGAGACCGAGGCCCCACAGCGCCCAGGAGTAGGCCCAGGCCCCGCCGAGCGCCTCGGCGTCGGCCAGGTAGGCGTCACCGGCGGCGACGGCGGTGTCCCGGTCACCGAGGAAGGCGCAGGCCATGGCCCAGAGCATCGTCGCCATGTGGGCGTCACCGGTCGCGCCGTCCGCCAGGAACCGGTCCCTCGCCCGCGCCAGCAGCGGGATGGACCGCGGATCCCCGTGGATGAGCAGCACATGGGCGCCCTCGACGTAGGTGACGGTGGCGGGGGCGTTACCGTCGGGGAACCGCGAGGTCAGACGGCGGCAGCGGGTCAGGAACTCCTCGGCGCCCCGCCTGTCGCCCTGGCAGAGGGCGATCCAGGCGACCAGGGCCACCGCACCGATCTGGAGCGGGTCCGGCGGGCGCGGAGAGAGCGCGAGCCCCCGCTCCAGCCAGTGGCGGCCCTCGCCGATGGTGCTGCTGAAGAACCAGAACCGGGTCCTGGTGAGGTTGGCGGTGATCTCCAGCCCGCTCCGGGCCTCGCCGGGTTCGGTGACGCAGAAGTCCAGTGCCGCCCGGAGGTTCGGCAGTTCCTGCCGCAGCCGCGACAGCCACTCGACCTCGCGGGGACCGCACCAGTCGGCCGCGGCCCGTGCGACGGTGCTCCGGTAGTGGTCACGGTGGCGTCGCCGCACCGCGGTCTCCTGACCGAGGTCGACCAGACGCTGCTTGCCGTACTGGCGGATGGTCTCCAGCAGGCTGTAACGCGTCCTGCCGCCCCGGGTGCTCACGACCAGGATGGACTTGTGCGCCAGGGACGCCAGAACGTCGATGACGTCGTGGCGGTCGATGCCCGCGCCGGAGCACACCGACTCGGCCGCCTCCAGGTCGAACCCGCCGGAGAAGACCGACAGCCGTGCCCAGAGCAGCCGCTCGTGCTCGGTGCACAGGTCGTGGCTCCAGCCGACGACGCCTCCCAGAGTCCGGTGATGGCGGGGTGTGTTCTGGGCGTCGTTGTCGGCCAGCAGCCGGAACCGGTCGTCGAGCCGGTCGAGGATCTCCTCCGCCGAGAGCGTCCCCAGCCGGACCGCCGCCAGCTCGATCGCCAGCGGGACACCGTCCAGCCGTCCGCACAGCTGCGCGACGACACCGCGGTTGTGTCGCGTGATCCGGAAGTCCGGAGCGGAGGCCGCGGCGCGGTCGGCCAGCAGGGTCACCGCCTCGTAGCAGGTCAGCGGCGGCTCGGTCTCCTCGCTCGGAGAGGTTGTGGGCGGTACGGCGAGGGGTGGCACCGCCAGGACGTGCTCGCCCTGGACGCCGAGCCGCTGCCGGCTGGTGGCCAGCACCCGCAGGCCGGGCACCGCGCGCAGGAGCACGGTCACCAAGGTCGCGGCCGCCCTCACCATGTGCTCGCAGTTGTCCAGCACCAGCAACGTCCTGCTGTCACGCAGACGCTCGATCAGGATGTCCACGCAGGGGCGCGCGGACTGGTCGCGGATTCCGAGAGCCTGCGCCACCGTCCGGTCGAGCAGTCCGGGCTCGGTCAGCGGGGCGAGGTCGGCGATCCACACCCCGTCAGGGAAGGCGGGCGACACCTGCGCGGCCAGCCGCAGCGCCAGCCGGGTCTTGCCCACCCCGCCCACCCCGGTCAGCGTGACCAGGCGGCTGGTCTCCAGCCGCCGCCCGGCGTCGGCGAGCTGCCGTTCCCTGCCCACGAACGTCGTCATCTCGCTGGGGAGATTGCCGGAGGGCCCCTTGGCGGTGAGTGCGGGATCGTTGTTGAGAATCCGCTGGTGCAGCTCCCGCAGTTCCGCGCCGGGATCGACGCCGAGTTCCTCGGCGAGGATCTCCCTGACGGAGTGGTGGCAGCGCAGGGCCTCGGCCTGGCGCCCCGACCGGTACAGCGCCAGCATTCGCTGTGCCCAGAACCGCTCCCGGAGCGGATGCGCGGCGGTCAGCCTCCGCAGCTCGGTGAGCACCTCCTCGTGGCGGTCCAGCGCCAGGTCGGCCTCGATGCGGGACTGGAGCGCGTCCAGCCTGCGCTCGGCCAGCACGGGAGCGACCTCGCGTCGCAGCGTCTCCGACGGGATGTCCTGCAGCGGTTCCCCGCGCCACGATCGCAGCGCCTCCGCCAGCAGTGCCGACGCCGCCTTCATGGAGCCCGCCGCGGCCGCGGCCCTGGCGCGGCCGGTCAGGGTGTCGAAGCGGTGCAGGTCGAGCCGGTCGCCGTCCACCCTGAGCAGGTAGCCGCGCGGGCAGGTCAGCAGGGGACCGTCATCCCCGGCGCACCCCAGCAGGTGCCGGCAGCGCAGCACGTAGTTCTGCAGGGTGTTCCGGGCACCGCGGGGCGGGACCTCTCCCCACAGGTGGTCCATCAGCGTCTCGACGGGGACCGTCCTGTTGGCGTCGAGCAGCAGTGACACGAGCAACGTCCGCAGCTTGGCCGCCCGGATCGGCACCGGAACACCGTCCCGCAGCACCTCGAACGGCCCCAGAACCCTGAACTCGAAACCCGAGCCTGCCGTTTCCACCACCCAATGTAATCACAATGTTTCCCTCCGCGATCGGGTGTGTACGTCAAGTGCGCCCCGGATGCGCGGCGAGCGACCGGTGACAGGCGCCGAGGGGTGAGCGCGAGGTGACCGGCGAGTGAGTGGCCGGCGGCACGGTGTGCGGTGACGGCGGGGCGACGCGCCCGGCTGATCTTCACCCGACAGGAAGGGCACCTCATGTTCAAGCGTGTGACCGGGATCGTGGCGGCGGCGATCGCGGCGGCGGTGATGCTCACCGCCGCCCCCGCTCCCGCCGGCGCGGCCTCGTTCTCCCGGGAGCTCGCGGCCGTGGCACAGGCCGCGGGCGTCTCGGAGGAGACCGCCTACTCCATGGCGGTGTCGCTGGTGAGCAGCGACCCGGAGGACGAGTACCGCTTCCCCGACGAGGAGTTCCAGGACGCCCCCCGCTCCTGGAGCGCGGTCCTGGCGTTCGTCAAGAGATTCTGGCGTCAGATCGTCGACGCGGCCAAGGCCGCCGGTGAGTGGGCGTGGTGGAAGGCGGGCAAGTGCGCCACCGGCGCCGTGACCGAGGTCTGGAACAAGTTCGGCGGAGACCTGACCGATCCGGAGGCGGTACTGGCCGTGGCCGTCTACGGCTGCCTGAAGGGCCTGCGTGGCTGATCGTCCCGCCTGGCGGGTGGCGCCCCCGATCGACGGATCGGGGGCGCCACCCGTTGGTTCGCGCCCGGGGCGTTGGTGACGACGGGGAGCCGATGGAAGCCCGCCGGGTGGCCGGGCCGGATGAGCTCGTCGTGCATCCTGCGGTGTCCCGGATCTCCACGTGTGGCGTTCGAGCCGCCGAGATCTAGCTCGATATATGTCGAAATTATGGTGATCGAGACAGGGGGCCCATCCATAGACATTTCGTACTTCCTGCCCATAACATCAAGCCTTCTTGGGGCAGCCTTTACTGTCCCTTGACCTTTGGTCGGGGCCTTTCCCGCCCCGCACTGATCGTTCGGGAAGGTTTGTCGATGTCTGTAACACGCCTGGTGACGGGTTCTGGGGCGCCAACGGCCCTCCGCAGCCCGAGGTCGGCACGCCGCGGCGCCGCGGCGCTGGGTCTCGCCGCCACCATGACCTTCGCCGGGGTAGCGGCGACCTCGGCCCCCGTCAGCGCGGCCGCCGATCCCTCCGTCGGACCGGTCTTCACGGACGGCATGGCCCAGCCGGTGTTCTCGACGAACCGCAACGACTGGCTTCGTGAGGAGGTGTGGGTCGAGACCCCGATCGACAGTGACGGCGACGGACGGAACGACCGGGTGCACGCCGAGGTCACCCGCCTCCGGGAGACGGAGACGGCCGGTTTGAAGTCGCCCGTCGTGTACGAGGTCAGCCCCTACTACGCGGGCGGCAACTCGGTCGCGAACCACAACGTCGATCACGAGCTCCACGAGGCACTCCGTCCGGGCAAGGGCTGGATGAACCGCGGTGGTTCGACGAAGGACCCGGCGACCGACGAGCGGCTGGCCGCCGCCGGCGTGACAGGCGTGGCCGAGGGGGACGAGGCCGTCACGGGCACCGGCCCGCAGCCCGCGATCAGCACCAGCCACGAGTCCAACTGGCTGCCTCGCGGTTTCGCGGTGGTCCACGCCGAGTCGCTGGGCAGTGGTAAGTCCGACGGCTGTCCGACCACCGGCGGGCGCAACGAGACCATCGGCGCGAAAGCGGTCGTCGACTGGCTGAACGGTCGCGCGAAGGCCTACGACGCCACCGGCAGGGAGGTCAATGCCACGTGGACGACCGGCAAGGTCGGCATGATCGGCACGTCGTACAACGGCACCCTGCCCAACGCGGTCGCGAGCACCGGCGTCGAGGGTCTCGAGGCCATCGTGCCGATCTCGGCGATCTCCAGCTGGTACGACTACTACCGCGCGAACGGCGCCGTCGTCGCCCCGGGCGGCTACCAGGGCGAGGACGCCGACGTGCTCGCGGAGTACGTCTACACCCGCGCGGACAGGCAGGTCTGCCGAAGCGTCATCGAGGAGCTCGCGAAGGCGCAGGACCGGGTCACCGGCGACTACAGCGCCTTCTGGGACGAGCGCAACTACCTGAACGACGTCGACAAGGTCCGCGCCGCGACGCTGGTCGCGCACGGGCTCAACGACTGGAACGTCAAGACCAAGCACGCCGCGCAGTGGTACGAGGCGCTCAAGGCGCGCGGGGTGCCGCACAAGATCTATCTGCACCAGGGCGGGCACGGCGGTTCCCCGAGCGTCAACGTGCTCAACCGCTGGTTCACCCGCTACCTGTGGGGCCAGCAGAACGGCGTGGAGAACGACCAGCGGGCGCTGATCCAGCGCGAGGACAGGACGCTGGTGGAGTATCCCGAGTGGCCCGAGCCGGCCGCGGCCGCCACCGAGCTCAACCTGGCGCCCGCCACGGACGGCACCGCCGGTGTCCTCACCGGCGACAAGACCCGCCTGGGCAAGCCGGTGACCGAGACGATCGTCGACGACGCGTCGAAGCGGGCGCTGACCCTCGCCGACGCCGTGACGTCCCCCAACCGCCTGGCCTACAAGTCGGGGACGCTGGCCGGCGCGGTCCGGCTCAGCGGCACGCCGCAGATATCACTGCGGATGTCCTTCGGGCAGCCGGCCGCCAACGTCACGGCGCTGCTCGTCGACTACGACCAGAACGGCAAGGCGAAGATCATCACCCGGGGCTGGACGGACCCGCAGAACCGCAGGTCGATCTCCAAGACCGAGCCGGTCAAGCCGGGCAGCCCGTACCGCCTCGACTTCGACATGCAGCCGCATGACTACGTGTTCGCGGCGGGACACCGTATCGGCATCGTGCTGCTGTCGAGCGACTACGAGTACACCATCCGGCCCACCCCCGGCGCGACGCTGCACCTCGACACGACGAAGAGCACGGTCACGCTGCCGCTCGTCGGCGGGGCGGCCGCGTTCACCGCGGCGAACGGCTGACCCGAATACCCGCGGGGGGGGGGGGGGGCGGGGGGGGGGGGCGCCCCGCCCCCCGGGCCCCGAGAGAAACCCCCAGATCAACAAGGAGAAAAAAAAAAAAAAACAAAATAACCGAATAGTGT
>NZ_JBFAOJ010000140.1:0-16451 GCF_040675205.1 Streptosporangium sp. NPDC049644
CGTGAGCCGTTTCGTGCCCACCCTCGGGCGTGTCTGCTCCCACGGATTCCAGAGCGGCAGGCTGAGGAAGCACCCGCCGGTGGGTCTGCGATCTCATGTTCAACGTGGCCATCACAACGCACCTCCTTGAGCTGACGGCCAGGGCTGGTCAACGCGGGGCTTGTCAAGCGCATCGCTGCGCCTCAAGCCCTCTCCTTCCGGAGGGGGTCGTTGACTGTGCGTCCCCCTACTCGTACGGCAGAGGCGATGGTCTCCCGGAGGCGGCGCGATTCACCCGGGACACAACCGGATATCTAGCAAAGTGTAGTCAGATGATTGCCAAGTGTAATGATCCCAGGGCGGACGGCACCGCCGAGCAGGCCGGCAGAACACCGCAAACGGCCACGGAGGCTACGGAGACCGGAGATCCCCGGCGGAGAGCCCCGCAAAAGGCGCGCCCCCGGCGGCGAGAGAACGGCCGGGGGCGGACACGCGCGGGAAGCGGGACGGCGCCTAGCCGACGACGACCTGGGCGCCCATGACGTCGTCGTCGAGGTCGACCTCCACGCCCATCTGCTCGGCGAGACGCAGCGCCTCCTCGATCAGGGTCTCCACGATCTGCGACTCGGGAACGGTCTTGATGACCTCGCCCTTGACGAAGATCTGGCCCTTGCCGTTGCCGGAGGCGACACCGAGGTCGGCCTCGCGGGCCTCTCCCGGGCCGTTGACGACGCATCCCATCACCGCGACGCGCAGCGGGACCTTCAGCCCCTCCAGCCCCGCCTGGACCTGCTCGGCCAGGGTGTAGACGTCGACCTGGGCGCGCCCGCAGGAGGGGCAGGAGACGATCTCCAGGCCGCGCTCGCGCAGGTTGAGCGACTCCAGGATCTGGTTGCCGACCTTGACCTCCTCGACCGGCGGGGCGGACAGCGACACGCGGATGGTGTCGCCGATCCCCTCGGCGAGCAGGGCCCCGAAGGCGACGGCGGACTTGATCGTGCCCTGGAAGGCCGGGCCCGCCTCGGTGACGCCGAGGTGGAGCGGGTAGTCACACCGGGCGGCGAGCAGGCGGTACGCCTGGACCATCACGACCGGGTCGTTGTGCTTGACGGAGATCTTGATGTCGCGGAAGCCGTGCTCCTCGAAGAGCGAGCACTCCCAGAGCGCCGACTCCACCAGCGCCTCGGGGGTGGCCTTGCCGTACTTCTGGAGCAGGCGGGGGTCGAGCGAGCCGGCGTTGACGCCGATCCTGATCGGCACGCCGCGGTCGGCGGCGGCCCGCGCGATCTCACCGACCTTGTCGTCGAACTTCTTGATGTTGCCGGGGTTGACCCGGACCGCCGCGCAGCCCGCCTCGATCGCGGCGAAGACGTACTTCGGCTGGAAGTGGATGTCCGCGATCACCGGGATCTGCGACTTCCTGGCGATGGTCGGCAGCGCGTCGGCGTCGTCCTGCGAGGGGACCGCGACCCGGACGATCTGGCAGCCCGAGGCGGTCAGCTCGGCGATCTGCTGGAGCGTCGCGTTGACGTCGGCGGTGACCGTGGTGGTCATCGACTGGACGGAGACCGGCGCGTCCCCGCCCACGGGGACGGAACCGACCATGATCTGACGAGATATGCGTCGCTCGGCGATCGGCCTGGTCCTTACGGACGGGATTCCGAGAGCAACAGAAGTCATTTTCAGCCCTTGAAGAGTCGACGACGCTCACCAGTCTAGGCAGTCCCGGTGAGCTCCCGTGCCCTTATCCGTGCCCAGGAGTCGGCATCGAGCACCTCGGCCACCGAGCCGGCCTCGGTGACGGTGTGCTCGGAGACCACCGAGGCCACGGTGTCGACGATGCCGAGGAAGGGCAGCCGGCCGGCCAGGAAAGCCTCGACGCAGACCTCGTTGGCGGCGTTGTAGACGGCCGGTGCCGTGCCGCCGGCCGCGCCGACGTGGCGGGCCAGCGCGACGGCGGGGAAGGCTCCGTCGTCGAGCGGCTCGAACGTCCAGGTGTGGGCGGTGGTCCAGTCGACGCCGGGCGCGGCGTCGGCGACCCGCTCGGGCCAGCCGAGGGCCAGCGCGATGGGCAGGCGCATGTCGGGCGGGCTGGCCTGGGCGATGGTCGAGCCGTCGACGAACTCGACCATCGAGTGGATGACCGACTGCGGGTGGACCACGACGTCGATGCGCTCGAAGCCGATGTCGAAGAGCAGGTGCGCCTCGATGACCTCCAGGCCCTTGTTGACGAGCGTGGCGGAGTTCACCGTGATCACCGGTCCCATCGACCAGGTCGGGTGGGCGAGTGCCTGCTCGGGGGTCACCTCCGCGAGATCCGCGCGCGACCGGCCGCGGAAGGGCCCGCCGCTCGCGGTGACGACCAGGCGCCGCACGGCCGAGGCGTCGGGGCCGGTGGGGCCCGCCGCCCACAGGCACTGGGCCAGTGCGGCGTGCTCGGAGTCGACCGGGATCAGCTGGCCCGGCTTGGCCAGGCGCTTGACCAGCGGCCCTCCGACGATCAGTGACTCCTTGTTGGCGAGCGCGAGCGCCCGGCCGGCCTCCAGGGCGGCCAGCGTGGAGGTCAGCCCCAGCGCGCCGGTGATGCCGTTGAGCACGACGTCGGCGGGCCAGGAGGCGGCCTCCGCCACCCCTTCCTGACCGGCCAGCACCCGCGCGGCCACCCCGCGCGCGGCCAGGGCCTCGCGCAGCTCCGGCACCGCGGCGGGATCGGCGACGGCGACCACGTCGGGCCTGAACTCGGCCGCCTGCCCGGCCAGCAGGTCGATCCGGCCGCCGTAGGCGGCCAGCGCCACCACCCGGAACCGGTCGGGGTTGCGGGCGATGACGTCGAGGGATTGGGTCCCGATGGACCCGGTCGAGCCGAGCAGGACGACGGAGCGGACGGTGTCTGGCTGCACCGTCCCATTCTCCCGGCTCGGGCCGCGCTGTCGAATCGCCCCCATCCCCCGGAAATCTGTTAGACGTGAAACACGCGATAAAAGGCGATATTTAAGTCCAAATTTCGTCATATCAATAGCTGTAAATCTTGAGAAATACGTACGTACGGCGCACTAGCTTCCCGGAACAGCAACGGGCCTCGGGAGGTACATATGCGACGCACAGCACGACTCATCCCTCTTCTCACCGCGGTCGCGGGAAGCACTCTGCTCACCGCGACGATCGCGCACGGCGCCACGGGCGCGGGTACGGGCGGGGGCGTCACCGCGGCGCGGGCCGTTCCCCAGCCGGTCGAGAAGGAGGCGGCCGACACCAAGGCGGAGCAGCGGACCGTCCAGCGCTACTGGACGGAGGCCAGGATGGAGGCGGCGAAACCGCTCGCCACCCTCATCCCGGAGAAGGACGGTGCCCGCCTCACCTCGGCGGCGATCGCGGCACAGGCCGCGGCCGACCCCGTCTCCATCCCCGCGACCACGCCGGACGGCGAGACCGCACCGGCCGCCGGCACGGCCGCCAAGGGCACGGCGGCCGTCCGCGCCTCCACCGGCGCGCCGTGGACCCGCGGCGGGGCGATCGCCAGGACCACCGGCCGCGTCTTCTTCACCTACCAGGGCCGCAACGCCTCGTGCTCGGCGAACGCGGTGACGAGTGAGAACAGGAGCACCGTGATCACCGCGGGGCACTGCGTGCGAATGGGCGGGGCCTTCCACAGCAACTGGGTGTTCGTACCGGGATACGAGAACGGCGACCGGCCCTACGGCACGTGGGTGGCGACCACGCTCTACACCACCCCCCAGTGGCACAACACCGAGGACATCAACTACGACGTGGCCTCGGCCGTGGTGGCCCCGCTGAACGGCAGATCGCTGACCGACGTGGTCGGCGGCCAGGGCGTCTCCTTCAACCAGCCGCGTCGGGCGCAGATGCACTCCTTCGGCTACCCGGCGGCCGGTCCCTATGACGGTTCCAGGCTGGTCTACTGCGCCGGACGCGCCTTCGACGACTTCCTGATGTCCCGCGACATCGGGTTGAACTGCAACATGACCGGCGGGTCGAGCGGCGGCCCCTGGTTCCTCCGCTTCAACGAGAGCACCGGCCTGGGCACGCTGAACTCGGTGAACAGCTTCAAGTACGACTTCGCCTCCGGCTGGATGTTCGGCCCGTACTTCGGCACCGACGCGCAGGCCGTCTACGAGGCCGCCCAGACGACCGGCGCCCCCTGAGCCTCACCAGGCCATCGGCGACCACGAATACCCTAAAGTAAGCACAGAAACACTCTCCGTAATGCAAACTCGGGTTCATGACCTCAAGCCTCCCCCTGCTTGCGGCCGCCCCGCTCGTCGCCGGGCTGCTGGGCGTCCCGACGACCGGCGTGCCGGCCATCTGGCAGACGGCCGCCGAGCCCGGGCAGCGGGCCGTGAACATCCCCGCCCTCCCTCTCACCGCGGAAGTCGCGACACCCGGCACGCCGGACGTCGTCGAGCACACGGTCGCTCCCACCGCGTCGGAGCGAAAGCGCGTGCTCGACTACTGGACACCCCGCCGGATGGCCTCGGCGCTCCCCGTCGACCGGCTCTCGAAGGCCACCGGGTTGCTCGGCCGGCTCTTCGACCGAGCCGGCCGGGGGGCCGTCCCCCATCGGAGCCCGAACGGCGCCGCCACACGCACCTCCGGCGCCCGCTGGACCTCCGGCGGAATGGTGGAACGCACCACGGGGCGGGTGTTCCTGACCATCAAGGGCAGTGACTTCGTGTGCTCGGCGAGTTCGGTCAGGAGTGCGAACAGGGATCTGGTCGTGACCGCCGGTCACTGCGTCAAGGACGGCACCGGCGCCTGGGCCGACAACTGGACCTTCGTCCCCGGCTACTCCCAGGGCCGCCGCCCGTACGGGCAGTACACCGCGCGCCGCATGTTCGTCGCGGGTCCCTGGTCGCGCGGCGGCGACGACAGCCACGACATCGGCATGGTGGCGGTCAACACCAGTGACGGCAAGCACCTCGGCGACGCCGTCGGCGGTCAACAGATCGCTTTCGGCACCCCCAGAGGGCGCCCCACCAGCGGTTTCGGCTTCCCCGCCGACTCGCCCTACGACGGTGAGCACCTGGTCTACTGCGCGGGAACGCTCCGCGACGACCCGAACGGGCAGACCGGTGACCAGGGGATGCGCTGCGACATGACCGCCGGATCCAGCGGGGGCCCGTGGCTGAGCGGTTTCGACGCCTCCACCGGCCGCGGCACGATCGTCTCGGTCAGCAGTTTCAAATACAGCGACGACCACCGCACCATGTACGGCCCCTACTTCGGCGACTCGGCCAGGGAGCTCTACGCCATGGCCGCGACGTCATGACACCGGCGGAAGAAGCGCGGGACGAGATGATCGAGGCGCCCGCGTCTCCGGTGGGAGCGGCGCGGGCACCGTCGACGGCGGAAGCCGCGACCGGTTCGGAGGGCCGTCACCGGCGAACCGGCCGCGGGACACCGCGACCGGGGCGCCGGGGCGGGCTCAGAGGGTCAGGCCGGTGAGGACCATGACCTTCTCGTAGGTGAGGTCGGCGATGGCCGAGCGGATGCCCTCGCGGCCGACGCCCGAGTCCTTGACCCCGCCGTAGGGCATCTGGTCGGCGCGGTAGGACGGCACGTCACCGATGATCACTCCGCCGACCTCAAGCTCCCGGTTGGCCCGGAAGGCGTTGTCGAGACTGCGGGTGAACACCCCGGCCTGCAGGCCGTACTTGGAATCGTTGACCGTGGCGAACGCCTCGTCCACTCCGGACACCGTCTGGACGATCATCACGGGGCCGAAGACCTCCTCGCAGGAGACCTTGGCGTCGGCCGGCACGTCGGCGAGGACCGTCGGCGCGACGGTCGCGCCGTCGCGGGTGCCGCCGGCCAGCAGGCGGGCACCGGCCGCGACGGCCTCGCCGACCCACTGTTCCACGCGCTCCGCGGCCTCGACGGACACGAGCGGGCCCACCTGCGTCTTCTCGTCGGCGGGGTCGCCGACGACCAGGGCCTCGACCGCCGGGACGAGCCTGGCCACGAAGTCGTCGTGCACCGACGCCTCGACGATCACCCGCTGCACGGCGATGCAGCTCTGACCGGCCTGGTAGTTGGAGAACAGGGCGATCCGCGAGGCGGCCCAGTCGAGGTCGGCGTCGGCGAGGACCACCGCGGCGGCGTTGCCGCCGAGTTCCAGGGTCACGTGCTTGCGCGGGACCGCCTCCAGGATCGCGTACCCCACGGGAGCCGATCCGGTGAAGGAGACGACAGGCAGGCGCGGGTCCTCGACCAGTCCCGCGGCGCGGTCGTTGGGCACCGGGAGCACCGAGAACATCCCCTCCGGCAGGTCGGTCTCGGCCAGGATCTCGCCCAGGACCAGTGAGGAGACCGGCGTCGCCGGGGCGGGCTTGACGATGATCGGGGCGCCGACCGCGATCGCCGGGGCCACCTTGTGCGCCACCAGGTTGAGCGGGAAGTTGAACGGGGTGATGCCCAGGACCGGGCCGTGCGGGACGCGCGAGATGTAGGCGAGGCGGCCCGCGGAGGCGGCCTCGGTGTCCAGGCGCATGGTCTCGCCGCTGAGGCGACGGGTCTCCTCGGCCGCGAACCTGAAGGTGGAGATCGCACGGCCGACCTCGCCGCGGGCCCAGAAGATCGGCTTGCCGTTCTCCTCGCTGATGAGGCGGGCGATCTCGTCGGCACGCTCGGCCAGGCGGCGTGAGACGTGCGCGAGGGCGTCGGCGCGTACGTGGATCGGGAGCGCGGCCGCCTCCTTCCGCACGGCCGCCGCGGCGGCCACGGCCTCCTCGACCTGGTCGGCCGTCGGCACGGAGCAGACGGCGACGGCTCGGCCGTCATGCGGATTGGTCACGGTGAGCTCGGTGTCGCCTGTGGCGGGGCGGCCGGCGAGCCAGAAGGGGCGCACGTCCATACCTCGACGCTATGTCACCTGAGACGGCACGGTCTTACTCCACTCCGCACAAGATCCCGGTACCGGTACACCTTTCCGGCCAATAGTCCATTCACCCCGACCCTGTAACGAAAAGGGGGGCATTCGGGGATATTCCTTACATGGCGCCGGTTTAAATGATCTTCATCATGGCTAAGTCACCGAATGAACACTCAGAGCGGAAGGGCGTGGGCGCATGACCTCCTCGGCGCCGCGCGGCCTTCAGGGCGCGTATCTCCTCGGTGAACGGGCCTCACACGACGAACTGCGCGCCAGGCTGCTCGACGTCGCCAGCCAGTTGCTGGTCACCATCGGTCCCGAGAGCCTGTCGATGCGCCGCATCGCCACCGAGGCGGAATGCTCGACGACCGTCATCTACACCATGTTCGGCAGCAAGGAGGGCCTCGCCGAAGCCCTGTACCTGGAAGGCTTCGAGCGCTTCCGGCGGCGCCTGGAGGCCGTGCCCCCGCGCAGGGACGCCCTGGAGCACCTCACGGCGCTCGGCCCCGCCTACCGGGAGGCCGTGCTGGACGAGCCCGGCTACTACGCGCTGATGTTCGAGCGCGCGATCCCCGGCTTCGTACCGAGTGAGCGGGCCAGGACCCTGGCCCGCGCGGCGCTGAACATCGTCGACCGAGTGATCGCCGACTGCATCTCGGCCGGGTACATCGTCCCCACCCAGCCCAGGAAGATCGCCGATGCCGTGTGGGCCGCCGCCCAGGGCGCGATCAGCCTGGAACGTGCCGGGCACTTGCGCGACAGCGGCACCTACGACACGGTCATCCAGGCCGTCATCTCCCGCTACCTGGTCGCCGGCGTCTCCCGGGCGTGACCGGCCTGCCGGCCTCTCCGTGGGCGGAGTCCTCGCCCCGGCTCACCGGGCGGACCCGTCACCCGGGGCGACCGCCAGGGCGATCCAGAGTTCGGCGCGGGCCGCCGGATCGTCGAGGTCACGGCCGACGAGTTCGGCGACCCGGCGCATGCGGTAGCGCAGGGTGTGACGGTGCACTCCGAGCCGCTGCGCCGCCGCGTCCCAGTGGCCGTTGCAGTCCAGGTAGGCCCGGAGGGACTCCAGCAGGTCCGCGCGCGAGCCGTACCTCCTGAGCGGGGCGAGCAGCGCCGAGGAGAAGGCCGCCGCCGCGTCGGAGTCGAGCAGGCGGAGCAGTCCCCGGCCCGCCAGGTCGGCGAAGCGCATCACCGGCACGGCGCCGCGCCTGGCCCCGGCGAGTGCCTGGTATGCCTGGTCGAGCCCGGTGCGCAGATCGTCGAGATCGGCGGGATCGCCGACCCCGACGGGGCCGTGCTCGCCGAGCGCCGCGGCCACGGCATCGGCCCGCGGGGCCGGGACGAGCAGGACCACCCCGTCACCGTCGGCGCCACCGTCGGCGCCACCGTCGGCGTCACCGTCGGCCGCCGCGAACTCGTCACCCGCCGTCTCCAGCACCGCCTCCCGCTCGCCGGCGCAGACGATGGCCACCAGCGGCCCGGCGGGAAGCCGCTCCCCCAGCCGCTCCAGCGTCTCGCACCCGGCGTCCACCTGCCCGGCCAGCAGCAGCCGCAGCACCGCCGAGCGAACCCGGCGCTCGGCGGCCAGGTACTCCCTGCCGTGCTCGACGGCGAGCGTCAGCAGGGATCCGGCGGCGTTGACCACGGTGTGCGCGACCGGGGTGAAGGGCCTGCCGAGGCCGACGGCGAGGAATCCCCTGACCCGGCGGGCCCCGAACGGTTGCACGATGACGTGCTCCCTGGGCGAGGAGAAGGCCGCGCTCGCGGGTGCGCCACGGCCGGTGATCTTTCTCAGCCGTTCCAGCTCGGGGCCGAGGTCGTCGGCGGCGCCGGCCGCCCCCCGGCCCGCCGCGTGCCGCACGGCCCCCGCCTCGTCCAGCAGGATCGCCCAGCCGCCCAGCTCGCGGGCCAGGCGGTCGATCACCGCGCGAGGCCCCTCCGGGCGCAGGGCGGCACGGGTGAGCCGGCCCTGGGCGGCGAAGGCGCGGCTGAGCTCGTCGTACTGCTCCGCGGCGAGCAGTTCGCTGACCGCCTTGCCGATGGCGACGAACGGGATGTCGCGCGGCACCTCGAGCAGCGGCAGCCCCGCCCGGGTGGCGGCCTCGACCAGTTCCCCGGGAATCGTCTCGTGCCCGAGCCCGACGCCGAACCCGAGGCCGGCGACCTCCCTGCCGACCAGGCGCTCGACGTAGCAGGCGGCGTTGCCGGCGTCCAGGCGCATGCCCGTGGTGAGGACCAGTTCCCCGCCCTCAAGGAACGGGGTGGGATCCTCCAGTTCGCTGACCGCCACCCAGCGCACCGGCCGGTCGAGCGCGTCCCCACCGGCGAGCACGCCGAGCCCGAGCGGTGACCGCCGTACGACGGTGCGCAGCGTCGGCGCCACAACCACCCCCGTTTTGTACGTTACGTCCACTATTCCCCGTCAATTTTGACATAGTGCATCATCGGCACACCGACATCCACCACATACCTTCACATCATGAGCACCCTCACCGAGGGCGGCCCCTCGCTTCCGCAGGAACGCCGCGTCGTCACCGAGATCCCCGGCCCGAAGTCCCGTGAGCTGTTCGCGCGCAAACAGGCCTCCGTACCCCCGGGCATCGGTACCACACTGCCCGTCTTCGTGACGCGTGCCGGGGGCGGTGTGGTCGTCGACGCCGACGGCAACTCCCTGATCGACTTCGGTTCTGGCATCGCGGTGACCAACGTCGGCAACGCCGCTCCGCGCGTCGTCGAGCGGGTGCGCAAGCAGGTCGCCGACTTCACGCACACCTGCTTCATGATCACGCCGTACGAGTCGTACGTGCAGGTCGCCGAGAAGCTCAACGAGATCACCCCCGGCGACCACGAGAAGCGCACCTTCCTGCTCAACAGCGGCGCCGAGGCCGTGGAGAACGCGGTCAAGGTCGCCCGCCAGGCCACCGGCCGCCAGGCGGTCGTCGTCTTCGACCACGGCTACCACGGCCGGACCCTGCTGACGATGACGCTGACCGCCAAGAACATGCCGTACAAGCAGGGCTTCGGCCCGTTCGCCCCCGAGGTCTACCGGGTGCCGCTGGCCTACCCGTTCCGCTGGCCCACCGGCCCGGAGAACTGCGCCGAGGAGGCCGCCGCCCAGGCGATCGACCAGATCACCAAGCAGGTCGGCGCGGAGAACGTCGCCGCCGTGGTGATCGAGCCGATCGCCGGCGAAGGCGGCTTCATCGAGCCCGCCAAGGGCTTCCTGCCGAGGATCGCGGAGTTCTGCCGGGAGAACGGCATCGTCTTCATCGCCGACGAGGTGCAGACCGGCTTCTCCCGTACCGGCGACCTGTTCGCCTGCGAGGACGAGGGCATCGTGCCCGACATCATCGTCACCGCCAAGGGCATCGCGGGCGGCCTCCCGCTGTCCGCGGTCACCGGCCGGGCCGATCTCCTCGACAGGGTCCACGTGGGCGGTCTGGGCGGCACCTACGGTGGTAACCCGCTCGCCTGTGAGGCGGCACTGGGCGTGCTGGAGACCATCGAGGCCGACGACCTGACCGGAAAGGCCCGCCGCATCGGCGAGACCATGCTCCCCCGGCTGCGCGCCATGGCGGAGCGGAACCCGGTGATCGGCGACGTACGCGGCCGGGGGGCCATGATCGCCATCGAGCTGGTGGTCCCCGGCACCAAGGACCCGCACCCCACGGCGGCGGGCGAGATCGCCAGGAGGTGCCACGCCGAGGGCCTGCTCGTGCTGACCGCGGGCACCTACGGCAATGTGCTGCGCTTCCTGCCGCCGCTGGTCATCCCCGACCACCTCCTGGAGGAGGGGCTCACTATTCTAGAGAAAGCCGTGAACGAGACGTGACGGTTTAGAACCCACCAAATGGGGCACCCGGCTTGATGCTGAGTGCCCCATTTGCCGTTATATGGCCTGCATGCAGGCCGTGATTTAACCACCACTTGACACCTGCCACAACGATCACGGGCCGTGACCGCGTTATAACAGTTCCGATACGAAAGTGCGCGATCAAGGCAGGAAACGTGTCGACAGCCTCCCTGCGGCCGCGCCGTGGGAGAAACCAGGGGTCTCCACGCCGAAGGGATAGAGAAATGAGTTGGAGGCAGGCCAGAACGGCACACGTCACAATGACCTTTGATCCCGAGGGGCTGACCCCCACCCAGCGTGAGGGCGACGCCTGCGTGGCCTGCCACAAGAAGTGGCCCCGCCCGCGAATCAGGATCGGCCGCCTTCCCGACGACACAACCCTCTTCGCCTGCCCGGAGTGCGCCGACGCGCTGCTGCCGCAGCAGGACGACACCCACTCCCTCCCGTGGCGCGTGGCCTTCTCCTGATGCGCCGTTCCTCGATGGAGGGCCAGGACCGGTCCCCGGCCTCGCCGGGTGTGGCGTGTCCGGGGACCCCGCGCGAGGTCTACGGGTCAGGCGGCGTAGGTGGTGACTTTCCACAGGTAGCCGTCCGGGTCGCTGAAGTAGCCGAAGTACCCGCCCCACCGGGCGGGGGCCGCCTCCTTGACCACGCTGCCACCGGCGGCCACCGCGTTGCGCATCGTCTCATCCACCACTTCCCTGGAGTCGGGGTTGAAGTGGAATGAGGCGCCGCGGAATCCGGATCCCTCCGCGGAGACGTCGGCGTCCTGTGCCGCCGCCTCCCACTCGTAGAGAGCCAGCCGCGGGGATCCCTCGCCCAGGCTGAACGAAACGAAATGGCGGGTGTCCTTGTCGATCTCGCAGCCCAGGCCTTCGGCATAGAACCTCTTGGCGCGAGCCAGGTCCTTGACGCCGAGCATGATGGCGCTCACCTGCAGTGACATGGTTCTCTCCTGGTTATTTCTGGGTCTTTGCCACCTGAACCGGCAGGCCGGACATCCGGGCCGGGCCCGGATGTCACATCGGCGCGGGTTCGCCGGTCAATTGGTATGACAGGCGGCGACGGAGGAATGTGACAGATGGTCGAGCAGGACTGGCTGAGCGAGCGGTTCGCCGAGCACCAGGGCCGCTTGCACGCGGTGGCCCACCGGATGCTCGGCTCACCCGCCGAGGCCGAGGACCCGGTGCAGGAGGCGTGGCTGCGGGTCAGCCGCGCCGACACCGGCCAGGTGGAGAATCCGGCCGGGTGGCTGACCACGGTCGTCGCCCGGGTCTGCCTGAACATGCTCGAGGCGCGCCGGGCCCGGCGTGAGGAGTCGGCCGGGGCGCTGCCTCCCGAGCCGGCCGCGCCGCACGCGAGCACCCACCCGACCGGCCGGGCCGACCCCGAGGACGAGGCGCTACTGGCCGATTCGGTCGGTGTCGCGCTGATGGTGGTGCTGGACACGCTGACTCCCGCCGAACGGCTCGCGTTCGTCCTGCACGACGTCTTCGCTGTGTCGTTCGGCGAGATCGGCGCCATCATGGACCGCTCCCCGGTGGCGGCCCGGCAACTCGCCAGCCGGGCCCGGCGCCGGGTGCAAGAAGCGGCGGACGCGTCCGATGCCGCGCGATCGGCGAAGCGGGAAATCGTCGCCGCCTTCCTTGCCGCCTCCCGGAGCGGGGACTTCGCCGCCCTGCTCGAGTTGCTCGATCCGGACGCCGTGGCCGTCGAGGCCCGCGGCGCCCAGGCGGTGGCGGCTTTCTTCGCCGGGCGGGCTCAGGCCGCCCGGCTCGCTCTGGTCGACGGCGTTCCGGCGGCCGTCTGGTCGCACCGCGGCCGGCCGAAGGCCGTCCTCACGTTCACCATCAACGGCGAGAAGATCACCCACATCGCCATCGACACCGACCTGGACCGGCTCCGCGACCTCGACATCGTCTTTCTCAGCGCCAACGACAAGGAGCGGCAATGAGCCATACTCCCCGACCGGTCCGCGGTGTGACCGGCATGAATCTCAGGCTCTCGTCCTGCGCTCTCGCCGTCTGCGACGTCGACGAGGCGCTCGGCTTCTACCGTGA
Source organism: Streptosporangium sp. NPDC049644 (assembly GCF_040675205.1). Taxonomy (NCBI): domain Bacteria; kingdom Bacillati; phylum Actinomycetota; class Actinomycetes; order Streptosporangiales; family Streptosporangiaceae; genus Streptosporangium; species Streptosporangium sp. NPDC049644. The sequence goes on from NZ_JBFAOJ010000140.1 coordinate 12,788, forward strand.
CGTGCTCGGTTTCGAGGTACACGATGACGTCGAAGCCGAGTGGACGCGGCGGGCGAGCGTCGGCCCGCCGTCACAGCCGGACGTGCAGATCCTTCTCGAATCGCCCGGCGCGGACCCGGGTGCCTCGCCGGCCGACCGGCAGACGATCGAAAACCTGATGGCCAAGGGCCTGCTGGGCCGTCTTGTCTTCCTGACCGACGACTGCGACGCCGCCTTCGAGCACATCGAGGCAGCAGGCGCTGAAGTGATGCAAGAACCGATCAACCAGCCCGACGGCGTCCGCGACTGCGCCTTCCTCGACCCCTCCGGCAATATGCTGCGATTCACCCAGCCGTGGCAGGTAAACCGGGCACTCGCGGCGCGGCGGGAACACGCCGCGAGGCGCCGCCAGGCGCTCTGAACGCGGCCGCGGAAAGGGCGGTCCTGCCGTCGCCCCCGCTGGTCCCCTCGGGTCCGGAGGGTCAGGGGCATCTCGGTTCCCAACGACCAGCACCGAACCACTGTACGACCGGCGAACATCCCCGTACCCGGGGAAAGGCCCTGGTCGCGGCGCGGGCGCCGGCGGACCGCTTCCTGGCGCCCGCCGCCGACGCCGCACGCGCGGACGAGCGGGAGGCTCCTCACCCCGCCGTTGACAAGGTGCGTCAGGCGGACAGCAGGGCCGGGGCCGTCTGCTCGCGCATCCCCCACGGTGAGCCGTAGGCGGTGAGCAGTTCCAGGAAGGGCACCGCGTCGAACGCCTCGGGGCCGAGCACCCCGGTGCCCGACCAGGCGCCGGTGGCCAGCAACTCCAGGGCGACCACCGGGTGCACCGCCGTCTGCCAGACCACGGCCTGGCAGCCGTACTCCCGCATCGACCACTCGTTGTCGACCACGTGGTAGAGGTAGACCTCGCGCGGCCGCCCATCCTTGCCGACGCCCTTCACCCAGGTTCCGGCGCAGGTCTTGCCCCGCATCCGGTCACCGAGCGTGGCCGGATCGGGGAGGCTGGCCGCGACCACGTCGCGCGGCGAGGTCTCGACACCGCCCACCTTGATCTTGCCCGCCCTGTCCAGGCCCAGCTTGTGCAGGGTCTTCAGGACTCCGATGAACTCCTCGCCGAGACCGTACTTGAACGTCACCCGCCTGGCGTCGATGTAGCGCGGCACCAGGAGCACCTCCTCGTGCTCGACGTTGACGCACTCGACGGGCCCGATCCCCTCGGGGAAGTCGAAAACCTCGGGCTCGCTGAACGGCTCGGTGGTGTGCCAGTCGCCGTCCTCCCAGACCACCGGCGGGTTGAGGCACTCCTCGATGGTCGTCCAGATGGAGAACGTCGGTGCGAACTCGTAGCCCTCGACCACCAGGTTGGAGCCGTCGCGGATACCGATCTCCTCGATGCTCTCGAAGAGGTGCTCGGCGGCGTAACGCGCGAAGACGTCGGCCAGCCCGGGCTCCACGCCCATGCCGACCAGCGCCAGCCCGCCCCGCTCCCGCCATGCCTCGCCGAGGGCGAACTGCTCGTCGCCGAGTTTCACCCCGGTCAGCTCGTACGGTCTGCGGGGGTGGGGGCGCGACAGCGACATCGCCATGTCGAGGTAGTGGGCTCCGGCGTTGAGCGCCGCCTCGAACAGGGACATGGTGAAGCGGGGATCCACCGCGTTGAAGAGCACGTCGCAGCGGTGCTCGGTGAGAGCGGCCTCGACCGCCACCCGGTCGGAGGCGTCCAGCCCGATGGCGCTGAAACGCGGGTCCGCGATCCTGGCCACCACGGCGGCGGCCCGGTCCTGTTGAGAGTCGGCGACCACGATGTGTTCGAAGAAATCTCGGCGTGCGGCGATCGGGACGACGGCGGAGCCAACGCCGCCCGCTCCAACAAGAAGGATTCTCATGGCGACTACCCTACCCACTGACTGGTCGACCAGTCGATATTAAGGACATGATTTTCCTACTGAATCCATCGCCAAAAACGATCAGAGCAACGAAAAACGTAGCTTGCTACCGAGATCACCGACATGGCGAGGTAGAGGGAGCCTTCCTCGGGGGCGAGGAGGCGTCCGCACCCGGCCTCAGTCGGAGATCCGCTGCTTTCCAGGCTCGGAGGATGCCCTGAGGCTCTTCCAGCGCTCCGCCCACCCGGCGTAGTCGGTGCACTCCCCGCCCTGGCCGCCGCAATCCCTTGTCGGACGGGCGGCGAAGAGGACGTCGCGCAGCCGGCGGTCGTCACGCACCTGGTACGCCTCGCAGATCCGGCGGGCGCGCCCGCCGCACGCCTCCGGATTGGCCGGGGCGAGGCCGGTCCAGGCCGCGGCGGGACGCTGCGCCCGCACCGAGCTCATCCAGTTCAGCCACCGGTAGGCGCAGTTCGGGCTGGCCGGCTTGGCCGCGAGCATCCACGAGTCGACCCACCCGGTCGCCGGGACCCCCTTCAGCACCTTCATCGGCCGGTCCGCGCGCTGGAAGAGGTCAAGGTGGTAGGGCAGGACCTGGGCGATTCGCACCTGCTCCGCCGACAGTGCCCTGACCAGGTCGAGCGAGCCGTCCCAGTAGACCCGGCCGGGGCCTTCACCCTCGGCGAGGAGCCTCATCGCGGCGTCGAGCTGGGCGGGGGTGAGCTGGAACGGATCTTTGATCTTCAGCTGGGGGCGCGTCCCCTTGAGGGCGAGCGCGGCGTCGGCGATGCTCAGCGGGCTGTTCCTGATCGCCGCCGGAGCCGCCCCGTAGAGGGCGAGGGGTCCCCGCGGCCCGTCCCCTCCGCGGACCACCCGGTTCACCCCCCACAGGTAGGGGATGCCGTAGACCCTGTCGTCCTCGCGCAGACCGGGCAGCTCGCGCAGGCGCTTGGGGATCCGCCGGTAGTCGGCGACCAGCGCGGTGTCGAGCGGCGCGACCTTCCCCTGCTCCACCAGCAGACCGGCCAGGTCTGGGGTGGCCGAGAGCACGTCGTAGCCGCCCTCGGTGAACCTGGCGGCCATCTCCTCGCTCGTCCTGACCCGGTCGAGCTTGACGACGCAGCCGCTCTCCCGCTCGAAGGGCGTCAGCCAGTTGACCCGCGAGCTGGCCCCGCCGTATTCGACGTACCCCTGGAACGTGAGCACCCGGAGCGTGCCCTCGCCCTTGCCGATGGACGCCGACGGTGCCGGGCTGGAGGTGGCGGAGGGGGTGGCTCCGGACTCGGAGCCGGGCGTCGCGACGGGCGTGCCGGAGGGAGTGGGGCTTCGCACCGACGGGGTCGCGCTCGCGGTTCCCACCTGGGCCAGGGCGGCGAGCGCCAGGCCGCCCGCCCCCAGCACTGCCCCGAGACGCGCGCGGCGGAGCCTGTCCCTGCCCATGAGGCCCACGAGGTTTCCTCCCGACGTCGCCACCGATCTGCCCGGGAGCCTACCGGCCGTCCCCGGCCTCCCGCGGTCCGTCGGGGGCCGCGTGCCCGGCACCCACAGGCCAGGCGCGGGCGAGACCCGGCCCGTGACAGAGGGTTCAGAGCACGCGTGAGGCCCGCGTCCCGGCAGGAGGGACGCGGGCCTCACGGTTCAGGGGCCAGTGGCGGGGCACCTGCTCCTCCCGCCCGATGTTCGATGCGGGACCACTAGCCGTTGGTGGGGAAGCCGAGGTTGACGCCGCCGTGGCTGGGGTCGAGCCAGCGGGAGGTGACGACCTTGCCCCGGGTGTAGAAGTGCACGCCCTC
>NZ_JBFAOJ010000141.1:0-16172 GCF_040675205.1 Streptosporangium sp. NPDC049644
ACGATCCAGGGCAGCTGCTCACCCTTCCTCATACCAGGTACAACAATCGATGACCTGCAAAGATGCCGCTCAGATTATTCTGTTAGGGCTTCTAACGTCCGCTTGGGCGTCCGAGCAGAGCCGAGAGAACCAGTCCCCGATCAGGTCCCGGACCTGGTCCCAAAAGGGACCTGCCACACGGTCGATGAACTGGGAATGGCTGTCCCCGTGCCCGGCCGGGGACGGGTCGGTTCGCTCGACCGCCGAGAAGATGTTCACGCCGATCATCACACCCGGCCATCGGCTCCGGGGCAAGGCGGATTACCGCCCGGCAAAGGACTTGCGAACCCCAACCAGGGCCGCGCCAACCACGAGCGTGATCGGTTCGACCCGAAATGCAACGTCCGAGGGGTCTGTACGCAGATCTTGCGTCCAGGTTCGCGGTCGCTGTCACAGGAGTGCATTCGACGTCATACCACGGCCGACGTAGAGGGGGCCGGGTCGCGCCAGCGTCCGGCCGTAAGTTTCGAGGTGGACCGGTAGCGTTTCTCCCAAACCCCGACCGCAACATCCCGAAGGACACCCCCGTGAACATCCCCGATATCGAATTCACGTGGATTCGGTCACTCGGCCCTGGCGGGCAACGCGACGGGTACGAGCAGTTCATCTGCCAACAGGTTGCACAGGAGCCGCCCACGGCCGACGCCAAGTTCGTCTCACTGCACGGAGCCGGAGGCGACGGCGGCGTCGAGTGCTACTGGACGCTGCCCGACGGCACCGAGCACGGCTGGCAGGCCAAGTACTGGACCACCCACGCCGACGTCGACAAGACCCAGCTCGACAAGTCCGTCAAGGCCGCCCTGGACCAGCATCCAAACCTGACCAAGTACACGATTGCCATCCCTGCTGACCCAACTGGCCACACCGGAGGCCGCGGCAAGTCGCTCCTGGAGAAGATCAACGACCCGGGAGGCTGGCTTGAGGGCTGGAAATCCATAGCCACCACGCGCGGCATGACGGTGGAGTTCGAGTTCGAGTGGGCCACGAACATCATCACCCGTCTCGAACGCCTTGACACAACCGGCATCCAGCGCCGGTACTGGTTCGACGCCGACGTTCTCGCCACCCAGTGGTGGGAAGATCGGCTGCAGGAGGCGATTGACGCCGCCCGGCCCCGGTACATGCCCGAGTTGAACGTTGAGGTGCCCGCCGCTAGGTCCATCGCAGCGCTCTGCTCCGACGACGAGTGGTGGGCGGTCGTCAGCGACCAGATCGATAAGGTCAACAACTCCGCCCGCCGCGTACGCAACGCCAAGCACGAAGTACCCACCGCAGACCTGGATACAGCCCTCAATGCCGCCGCGAAGGTCACTGACGCGCTAGCCGCCTGGCACACCTCGCGCACGACCACCGGACTCGACGACCTCGCTCAAGCGCTTGACGAGGCCTCGAAAATCGTCAGCGACCAAGAAGCTGTCGAAGTCGCAGCGATGGAGGCCAAGTACCCCGACAACAACTGGGACACCCCGAACTGGCGGCAGTTTCAGGCTGAGTACCAAGTGTCGTTCCCCGCGGCAGCCGTCGACGCTCTGCGCGAACTCGGCGAAAAGCTCATTGACACCACCGGACTCCTCATCGGCCCGGTTGGTCGGCTCGCCGCTGCCCAGATCGCACTCATGACTGGTGCCGCCGGCATCGGGAAGACCTACCTCGCCATCGACGCGGTCGTTCGGCGCCTCGGCCTGGGTCGCCCCAGCGTCATGATGCACGGCCGCTGGTTCACCGACCGAGACCCGCTGACCCACCTGCGCGACGTGCTCAAGATGCCGTCCGACCTCACAGGCGAGGAAGCCATCGCGCTACTCGACGAGAGTGCCCGTGTCGCAGGTGTCCCGACCCTCTTCGTCATCGACGCGCTCAACGACACCCGACCACGATCCACGTGGCGCGACAACCTCGAACGGCTCATCACCACCGTCGGCCGGTACCCGAACGTCCGGCTCCTCCTCACCGCCCGTACGCACTACATCGGCCAGGTCCTCCCGCCCGGGCTCACCCTGCCGCGGTTCGAGCACACCGGGTTCGAAGGGATCGAGTTCGAAGCGGTCAGCGAGTACGCCGCGTTCTACGGCCTTGAGCCGCCGACATCGCCGCCCATCCACGGCGAGTTCGACAACCCGCTGTACCTGCGCCTGGTCTGCGAAGCGCTCAAGAACAACACCCGGCTGTCCCTCGACCAGGCCACCATGGGCCTCGACGAGCTGACCCGGATGGTCCTCGACAATGCGAACAACATCGTCAGTGACCGGATCGACGCCTCACCGTCCGACCGCCTTGTCCACCAGGCCATGCACGCTCTCGCCTCAGCCATTGCCGACGGCGGCGGCGACCCGTTGCTGACTCGTGTCCAGGCCCAAGCCCAGCTAGCACCGATCTGGTCCGACCGGAGCGCCGAGAAGTCACTCCTTGACGCGCTCATCGCCCAAGGGCTCATCGAAGAAGACGTCGTCCCCGACGGCAGCCTCTACGGCGCAGACATCATCGCCATCACGTTCGAACGCATCGGACACCACCTCATCGTCTCCGACGCCCTCTCCGACGTCACCGGCGCCGCTGGCATCACGGCCGAGCTCGGTGGCCGTCTCGGCAGGGTCATCGGCCTCGGCGGCACGATCGACCTCGGCCTTCTCGAAGCAATGTCCGTCGTGGTCGCGGAACGGTTCGGGCTCGAGCTCACCGTGTTCCGCACTGAAATCGATGACGACGACGCCATCGCCGCAGCCGTCGTCGCCGGAATCGGATGGCGCAACAACAGCGCAATCACCGACGCCACTCGCGACATCATCGTCGACGCGCTCCGCCGGGCCAGTGTGTGCTCCGACGCGTTGACGATGCTCTTCCGTCTCGCCGCCCGCCCCGACCACCCCCTGAACGCCGACTGGCTCCATGGGTTCCTTACCGGCCTGAACATGGGTGCCCGTGACTCGTTTCTGCTCGGCTGGTTCCACATCACCCACGGCACCAGCGGAGCAGTCGACCGGCTCATCCGGTGGGCCAGGGAGAAGCCGCTGGACCACGTTGGTGAACAAACCACCCGCCTGTGGGTGACCGCATTGCTGTGGGCCACCAGCGCTAGCGACCGCCGCGTCCGGGAACCGGCAACCATCGCCGCCGTCCGTCTCCTGACCCGCCACCCAGGCCAGGCGGCCGGGCTGCTGGACCGGTTCACCGTGGTCGACGATGAGTGGGTTGTCGAACGAGCCTGCGAGGCCGCATACGCGGCCCTTCTTGTGAATGGCACCCAAGGCGACTGGGCTGCCGCGGCCGAGGTGGTGTGGAAAGGCATCTTTTCCGTGTCGTCGGCCGTCACCTCGAACGCCGCCGTGCGTGATGCCGCCCGCAGCATCCTTGAAGCCGCCGACAACCGTGAAGCCCTTCCCGCTGGTGTCACCGTCGACCAGTTTCGGCCGCCCTACACCAGCAACTGGCCCCTTACCTGGCCCACCGACACGGACATTACCGCGTACGACATCAGCAGCTACCCGAAGCTGGTCCGCTCGGCCACCGGCGACGACTTCTTCATTTACCAGCTTAGCCCCGAACTCCGAGACCGCCCCGGCATCGACCTCCCCTCCGCCGCGCGATGGGTCGTCACCGAAGTCATCCGCCTCGGATACCAACCCCGACTCCACGCGTCCTTCGACCGGTACGTCGTTGGCAAGTTCGGCATTGGCCGGTCTAAGCCCGCATGGATTGAACGCATCGGCAAGAAGTATCAGTGGATAGCGCTTAACCGCCTCATCGGCATCGTCTCCGACCACGCCCCCAAAATCCCTAACAGTTGGGACCCGCCAGCGCCCGCCGTCCCGGGCCCGCACACCAACATTTCCCGGCAGATCGACCCGACCGTTGTCGAGTTTGCCCTCGCTGACCAGACCCCACGCCCATGGGTACCCGCCTACGACTGGGCGTCTACGGTCGCGAAGACCGACGCTGAGTGGATCGTCGACGACACCGACCTCCCGGATATCGCAGTCAAGGAAGCCGTCTTCGAAGGCCGTCCCTACATCGTCCTGTCTGGCACCTATGCCTGGAACAACGGCTCCGACACCACGGAGCGCACCCGGGGCATTTGGACCCACCTCTACGCCCATATGGTTGCGACCCAAGACCTTGTTACCGCTATCAGCGAACTCGAAGGACGCGACCTCCTCAGCACGCCCATCGCCAACAACCCCGAGATACACCACGGGTACGTCGGCGAATTCCCTTACGGCCACCACCACGGAGAGGACCTCCACATGATGCGTCATGAATGGACCGAGCCACTCACCGTCCCCACCCAGCCCGCCGCCTGGCGTCTCCTCGGCGAGTACGGCTACGCCCCCGGAGACCAGAAGACCATCTCCCTCTACACGCCTGCCCCCGAGTTCTTCGGACTCACCCCTGGCAAGCTTCACTGGAACGGGCGCAACGGCTGGACCGACGACACGGGCCAACTCGTCGCGACCGTTCGGCACGTGGTCAACATTGGCCAGAACGAACTCCTCGTCGACGCAAAGTGGCTCGAACGGTGGCTCACCGCCGAGCAGAGGTCGCTCGTCTGGGTCGAGAACACCGGCAAAGACGTATACAGAGACTTCGGCGGTGGAGACAGACACCCGGGGAGACTGGCCCGCTCCCAGGTGCGGTCCTGGACCCCCGGCGGAAGCATGCAGACCGCCGCACCCGGCTGGTACCGCGTCGCTGCCAGCACCCCCTAAACTGCGACCGGCGCGAACTTGGGTTGGCTCAGGCCGCTCCGTGTAACTCGGCAAGCAGGGCGCGCAGGCTGTCCTCGCCGTGACGGACTGCGGTAGTGAGGGCATCCAGGTGGGCTGCTGGAAGGTGCCCGGCGCCGAACCCCGAGGCGGTGAGCACGCCGGCGACTTCCTGTTCCTGCTGCGGGGTCATGCGGGAGCGCGTCCCGTGGTGCCCCATGACCTCTCGGGCAGCGTAGGCGTCCGTGCAGGCCACGCCGACGACAGTGGACCGCAGGTCGGAGTCATATGCCGTGGGTCGGTCGGCGGTCAGGTCGAGCATGGTCAGGGTGAGCCGAGTCCGGAACGCTGCGGTCATCGGGTCGGGGTCGGTGATCAGCGCGAGAGTTTTCCGCCCCGCATGGTCCAGTTCGTCCTGTGGTGTCGGCGTGGTCGGAGGACGGCAGTAGACGCGCAGGATGGCGGCGATGGCGTTCTCCCAGGGCTCTGTGGGAACGCTGGAGTCGATCATGGTGGCGGCCTGCTGCGGAAGGCCCTGTTCCATCAGCGACATGATCGTGAGCTGGCGGCCGTCGAGCAGCCGCTGACCGACGCCGCGGTGCGCGGCCATGGATTCGGCTGCCTCGGTCCAACGGCCGACGCTCGCGAGGGCTCTGGCGCCGTCGATCAGCAGGGCGACCCACAGCTCCGTACAGATCGTGCGGTGGTCTGCGACGGTCCGGATCAACGGAGACAGGTCGACGTCGTGATCGCGGATGACGGTGGCGCCGCGCTGCTCGGCGGCCCGGTACAACTGCTGCAGCACCGCGAAGGCAGCGCTACCTTCACCTTCGCGGATCAGGAGTCGGGCGATGTTCACCAGCGGCATCAGCGACATCACGGCGATGTCCTGGTCCAGGCTCTCGGCTTCGGCGAAGACCTTGTGCTGCCGCCAGCACAGTTCGGCTGCCAGGTCGGGCATGCCGCTGTCGGAGGCGATGAGCGCGGAGAAGTTGAGGACACCGCAGGCGCGGGCCACCCGCTTGGAGTGGTTCGCGCCGGGTGTTTCGGCGGTCAGCGCGGTGAGCTCTGCAATGCGCTTGTCCAGTGGAAGCCCGGGGGGTTTGGGTCGGCAGACCAGCGGGATACGGGCGGCGATCGCAGGGTTCATCGCGCTGCTCTCCTTCTACGGCCAGTCGATGACGAGTCGGCTGTTGGTCTTGTCGATGATGAAGCGTGAGTCAGCGGCCTTCAGCAGGTCGCGGTTGGCGGCCGTGGCCATGCGGAAGCTGGGGGCCGGGGCGTCGTTGCCGTAGTCGCGGTCCCATTCCTGGATCGCGGCGGCGACCTGCTCGGCGAGGTCGGCGGTGCGCGGGCCGTGACCGATGACGCCGATCTCCCAGAACCGGCCCACGGTGTCCTCACCCTCGCGGACGGTCAGATAGGCCAGGCTGTCGCCGTCGAGCGCCGCCATCGAACCCCACCCGAAATGCGGGGTGAACCCGGGCCGCCGGCCAGGTACCCGAGACAAGCCGTTGGGCAGGACGCACGCCAACCACAGATAGACCCACTCCCAGGCTGAACCCTGCCGGAACTTCACTCCCGTGTAGACCTGGTGGGAGGGCTCGTCCAGGACGGTCCGCATCGCCTCCCGGTCCACGAGCTGCTCACTGTAGGTTTCCAGCCGGACGTTGCCCTCCCCGGCCATGGGGACCACCGTACGGACGTCATCACACACGCCTTTACGCAGCGGGACGAACGTGGCCATCTCGCAGGAGACGGTCTTCCAGGTCTCGCCGTCGCCGTCGCCGTCGCGCTCGAAGGCGAAGGAGCGGGAGATACTGCCGCGGATCCGCATCGGGATGACGAGACGGCCGTCCGGGGCCAGTTGATTCAGGACGGGGAGGGGGATGTCACCGGCGCCCACGGTGAACTGGATCCGATCGAACGGGGCATGCTCGGGCAGACCGGCCGCGCCATCGGCCAGCAGTGCGGTCACGTTCGACGCGCCGGCAGCGGCCAGATGCTTCGCGGCGGTGTTGACGAGGTCAGTGTCGACGTCCACCGTCCACACGCGCCCACCGGGGGCGACGAGTCGTCCGAGGAGAGCGGCGTTGTAGCCAGTGGCTGCCCCGGCCTCCAGGACCTTGTGGCCGGGCTCTGCGCCCAGTTGCTCCAGTTGGGTAGCGACGATCGACGGCGCGGAGATGCAGGAGATCATCTCGCCGTCTCGGTCGTTCTTCATCGACACGGCGTCATCGACGTAGGCGGCGACGACCTCGACGTCGGGGATGAACCGGTGGCGCTCGACGTCCCGGAAGGCGTCGATGATCGCGGGAGTGCGCAGGTGGCCGGAGCCGGTGAACTTGTCCACCATGGTGTTGCGCAGCTCGACGGGATCGCTCGTAGTAATGGTGCTCTCCATCCTCTTGAAAACAAGGGTTACGGGTGCGGACTGACTGCTGGACACGGTGGCTGGGTTGCCGTCTCCGAAGGCGACGTTCCAGCCCAGCCAGGCCGCGGCAGCCTGCTCGGCCACGGGTGTGGCCGCGCGGTTGAAAGCGAAGATCGCATGGTGGGCGAGGACCGCGCGCAGCCCCCGCCGGAGTTGCCCACTGGTCGCGAGCCGGGCCAGGCGGCGGCCGGCGTCCTCGAACGCGGCGACGCGGTCAGGCCAGCCGGGTTCGGTGGTGTCCCGCTTGGCGGCGTCGGCGTGCATGAGGCGCCGCATGGCAGTGATCGCAGACGCCTGGTAGGCCGCCTGCGGTGGGTCGATTGCCGGGCGGAGGTTGCCGAATGTCGCCCACACGTCGCTGATCTCGAAAGGGTCGAGGCCCGCCGCGCGGTTCATGGTGGAGAGCAGCAGGATGCACCGCTCGCGGGCGTACGGGCTGCCGGTCTCGGCCAAGGCCGCGGGGCTGTCGGCGCACCACACCTCGTGGGCGATGGCCATACCCTGCTCGCCGCCGAAGGTTTCGATCTCCGGTTCGTAGATGCCACCAACCCAACCGGCCGCGACCTCGTCGGCGACGAGCTGATCGAGCAGGTCGGCAGCGGGCCTCTCGGTGCGCAGCCGGAGATTGCCTTCCTTGCGCAGGAAGTGGAAACGCCAGCTGGACAGCGCGGCCGCGAGTGCGGTCGCAGCCTTCGGGGTCGCTCCGGCATCGCCGGGAAAGCGGATGGTGGCGTGCCACCACTTCGGTTCGTCGGGCAGCGGTAGGTTCTCGTCGTTCCAGTCCATGTCCGCGGTTTGCTCCTGCTCGGTTGTGGTGGCGGGTCAGTTGATCAATAGGGCGCGGGTCCAGCCGGTCACGTTGGAGCCCTTCAGCGCCATGACCGCCCCGGCTCGGCCTTCCATGAACCCGGGCTTGGACAGTGCGGGGATCCCCGCTTCTAACCTCTGGCGGGTCTGCCGGATGGGCTCGGCGAACCGGTCGGGGGTACGGCTGTCGGCGGCGAGGGCGGTCGTGACGGTCAGCAGCCCGGCCCAGCCGTGGCAGAGGGACGCATCGGTGACCCGGCTCAGGCGGGCCGGGTCGGTGAGGGCGGCGATGGCGAGTTCTTCGGCCTTCTGCCTGCGGGCGTCGTCGCCGAGCGCGCAGGCTGCCAGTTGCAGCGTGCGGGCGATACCAAGGTCCCCGTAACACCAGGAGGGGCGCAGGGGCGGCGCCTGCAACGCCTCAGCGGCGAGCGGGTCCAGGGTGATCCAGTAGAAGGAGCCGAACTTCTCCAGCCAGGCCGTGAACGTCTTGATGGCGCCTATTTGGCCTTCCACCAGGAGGCCGCGGCGGGCGGCGAGAGATAGCAGCGCCAACGGGCCGGCGATGCCGTGGGCTACCCCGTTGTTCGCGTGGCCACCGATGACCTCCTCATGCGTGGGGCTGTCCGGCGACCACCACCCGGGCAGGACCTGGGCATCGGCTTCGGCCGGGACCGCCAGCGTCACCAGGTAAGCCAGCACCTCCTGCAGCAGCGGCGGCGGCGAGCCTGCTCGGGCAAGCAGCACCACCCCCAGCCCGGTGAGCCCCCGGATGAGATCGAACTCTGCCAGTGCCGGGAGCCGGGTCGCCTTTCGTCGGCAGCGAGCCGCGGCGAGCCGGGCGGCCACGACCCGGTCGACAGCCGTCTGAGCGGTCTGGTCGACGCGTCCGGCACGGCCAAGCACGAACTCCAGGGCCGGGGCGCCGTGGAACAGAGAAGCGTTGGAGCCGGTGCTGACGCCACCGGCGACCGCCTCGGCCAGCAGGGGCCGCGCTGCGGCAAGGTTGCCGCGCTCGATGTGCAGCAACGCTATCCCCAGCGCGCCCTCGGCCAGGGCCTGCGTCGTGGGCGGGCTCATCGGCCCGCCCTTACCGCGACGACGATGCTGTGGGCCCGCCCGCCGATCCATCCATCCACATCCGGCGGCGGCGCCTCGTAGAGCACCGCGATAGGGGAGCCGCACAGGTGCGTACGGAGCACGTCCAGGTCCATCTCCCCGGTGAGGTCCAGCAGCAGGCGCTGATCGTCCATGGCCAGGAGCACACGGTCAGGCACACCCGCCCGGCCGCGCCAGGCGTGCAGCTGCGCGGCCCACTCCTCCAGGGATGCCGCACGGCCGGGCAGGGCGCGGGCCCGAAGCTGCCAGCGGGCGGCAACGACGATGCTGCGCCGATAGTGCAGCCCCGGCGTGAACGGCAATGTCCATGCCGCACCCCAGTCGAACCAGGTCACCTGCGGAGTCGCGGCACGGCTGATCTCAGCCAGGAACCGGGCCAGCGGCGGGGTGAAGTTGTTCCACATGAAGTTGAGCGCGGTCGGCGCGAGCAGCTCCAGGCGCTCCCCGGTGGCGGCCACCGCGAGGTAGAGGTGGCTACCGCGCAGACCCACGACCAGATCAGAGGGGACGAACACCATGGCGTCGCTGCCCCGGTGCTCTCCGACGCTGACCAGCTTCGGCAGGACTTGCGGGGTGCGCGTGAGCAGGTCGGCCTCGACGCGGGAGGGATGGAACGACAACTGAGCCAGTTCCGCCACAGGGTCAACCGTGGGAAGGGCCACTTGCCCGGCGGCCTGCGGGAACAGGTGCCCGAATCGTCCCGTCATCGTGCCTGCCGCCCTGGAGACGGTGTGAACGCGGACGCGGAAGTCGCCTCGGTCGAGCGCCGGAAGCGAACGGGCTTGGACCTGTGCGCACACCTCGAAGTGCGGGGCCAGGGCGGTGGGTTCGCCTGCGGCCGCCTCCAACTCCTCGATGAGCGGCTCGGACAGGATCACCGTCCGGTGGCGTTCGACGGCGGCGGTCCCTGCGAGATCCAACAGCAGCCGGTCGCGCCGCGACATCGGTCGTGGCGGCTCGGACACCGAGCCGAACCCGTCAGGCAGGCCCAACCCGTTGTCCGGGTCAACGAGCTGCTCCAAGCCGACCTCGGCGTCTTCGCCCCATCGGGCGGCGAACTGCTCGGTGTAGCTCCGCCACGCCCGGGTGCCGGTTGGGTTGGCCGCGAGCCTGGCCAGCACGGTTGCCACGGTTTCCATCTCGATCGCGACTGTCTCCGGTAGTCGAACCTTGGCGTCCAGCCGTAGGTCCACGCACGCCTCCCGATCGCGGGCGTCCAAGGCGACGGCAGGCAGAACGGCTGCCGGGTCAACGATCGTGGCGGGGGCACGCAGTGCCGACAGCAGCAGCCGAAGCCGCAGCAGCTCCGTGAGGAACGCCGCCTGGCGGTGTCCTTCCACCTGTGGGAACTCTGCGGCGAGTTTGCCCGCGAGCGCCGCATACCGGATGGGTGACGTGGCCGCCTGGAGAACGAGCGTCAGCGCAGGCGTCAGCGAGAGGGAGAACTCCGACGCGCCCTCGGACGGCACGAAGACGCAGCCGCCGCGCACGTACACCAGGTTGTTGACGCACACCTCGACGGCCGCCATCGACACGCCGCCGGCCTCCTGGGCACTGATCACCTTGTCCAGCGCCTGGGGGTCGGCTCGGGTAACGATCTCGTGCTCATCCCCGACAAGCACGGCGGATGTCTCGCCGAAGTCGACCGGGCAGACGCCGGCGAACAGGCCGAATGGCGTGGACCGGTGCTCATACCTGATGGCGTACCGGGCGACCGCGAGTGCAGCGCGACGCGCCCGGCGAGCGTTCGACAACCGCCCGTCCAGAACTGCCTCCACCTGGCGGGCCAGGTCCAGGCTGGCACTGGAGACCGCGCGCCGGAACGTGTCATCGGCCCAGATCGGGCCGAGCCAGGAACGCCACTGCTCGGGGGACGCGGCGGGCCCCGGCCACTGCGGCAGGGCGGGGGCGGAAAGGTTCACCGCCGCGCGCAGCATCCCGGCGCCCGTGCACTGGTACAGGGTCCGCCGCGACCGCGTCATCACTCACGCTCCGTTCTGGGGAAAAGGGGGGGCGGGCCCGTACGGACCCGCGCCCCGCGGACTACGAGGTCGTGCAGGCGCTCGGGCAGGAGGTTCCGCAGTTGTCGCCAGTGCTGCACATCAGCACCGTGTCGGCCGCCGGGGTGTTCTCGATGAATTCGATGTTGAGGGCGAACGGGTCAAACGTCTCTCCCGTGTCGACCGTGGCGGTCTCCTCCGGGGTCAGAGTGCTCATGTCTCTACTCCTTTTCCTGTTTTGGGTTCCTGACGTGGGGTGTCCACGCCAGCCGGGCAGGGGCATAGTCAGCCCGCTTCCGCCTGGTTCACGTACGGGTCGGCCTCGTACCATTCGCCGCGGCTGGTGTGGTCAAGGTGGTGCTTGCGCACCAGGGCGGCGTACATCTGGATGACGTCGCGGTAGGCCCGGCCTCGGCTGGTCTGCTCGTGCCCGCGCCCGTCGGCGGGACGGAGCACGAAGAACTCGCCGCCCTCCGACGCCAGTTCGTACCGGCCGCAGCACGAGGTGTGTCTGACCCGGAGGATGGCGCCGTGTGACGTGTACGGCTCCCACTCGGGGGTGGGGCCCTCCTGCTTGACCATCTGCGGCTGGCAGGTTCTCGTCATCCTCGTCTGCTCTCTCCACGGGGCGTGCGGCCCGCTGGGGGAGGAAGGCGGACAACCTGCACTCCTCGACAGGGTGCCCGCCTTCCCCCGCCTGGCCGACCCGCTGGCGAGCCTGCGCGCTCGCCACGTGGGAAGGGTTCGGCCAGGGTCTGGAGCCCGCCGCCCACGACGGCCTCCCGGGGCACATCGTGGACGGCGGGTCGTAGGCGGCGCGGGGCAGCATGGGTGCCAGGTAGGGGCATGGGCCCGCGCCGGAGTACGTGGACGGCCGCACGTTGTGAGCCTGCTCGGCTGTCCACGCCAAGACGAGGAGAAGCAACACGGCCACCCGGCGGCGACCACCAGGAACGCGTCACTGTACGTGAACACGATGCGCTCCCTTCTGGCGTGATCTGGGGCCCCGAGGTCTTCCGGGCCGGCGGGGTGCCGCCGGGGCCGGTGATCGTCTCGGGGCCGCCTCTGGCAGATCCTCACGGCCACCCGGGACGGGTGTGGTGGGTGGCCAGTTCGCGGTCATGGCACGCGGGGAGGCCCGCCAGAGATCAAGTTCAGCTTCCTGCATGCGCTGCCACAGCTCGGTGGCGCTGCGCCCCATGACGGTGCGACATAACCGCGGGTCGGAGCACTCCCACGCCTGCAGGACCCGCCAGTACGGGCGCCACAGGACAACCCAGCGGGGCGCCCGCGCCTGTATCAGTTGGGCGACCTCGACGGCGCCGGGGTCATACCGAGGCTGCATCGAGCACTTCACGAAGGTGTACGGGGAGGCGACAGCCGCTGCGCTCTCTTGGACGACCTCGGTTACCCCAGGAATCGCCCCCTTCAGCTTGCCGGCGGCTGCACGGTCGGCCTCGAAGCCGTCCTTGTCGGAGCCTGCGAGCGCGGCGTACGTGCGCTCTACCGCTGGCACGTTCGGGGTGAATTCGCTGCCGGGCGGTGGTGCGACGAGGGTGTCAATCATCATGGGGTCCTTGGCGAGTTGGTTCGAGTTGGTCATGGGGAACGGCGCGGGCCAGAGTCACGACCGATCGGCCGGCGGAAGGGCCAGTGGTGCGGAGAGCTCCCCGCACGACCAGCAGCCGCGCCCCAATCGCGTTCAGCTGTTCCCGCCGCCGAGCCGCGACGGGCTTCTCGCCCAGGTGGTGTGTAGTGGGCAGAACCACCCCGTAGGCGCCGGACATGAGAAGGACGTCCAGCAGGCCGGCGAAGGCCGGGGCGTCCGACGATGCGGCCCCTCGATCGGTGAAGATGCCGCAGAGCTGCAGTTCGTGCTGCTCGCAGTATTGGGTGAGGGCTACCGTCAGGGCGGCGTGCCGCTCGGGCGTCGAACGATGCAGCCGCAGGTACCCGTAGACGATCGGGCCGTCCACATCGTGTTGTTCGGTGAGTGTCCACAAGGTGGCCGTCCTTACCGTGGTCGGGGCTTACGGCCCGCTCTTTGAGCATGGCCAGCCCCGACCCCGCTGGATACGACCCGCTGTCGCACTTGCGTCGCACTTCCGTAGGCCCTCGGTACCTCTACGTGCTTCCATGGCCGTGGAAGGGAGCGGCGACGTGACGACCGTGCATGAGTGGACCGGTCTCGAAGCGCGTGCACTTCGCCGAGCCCTGCGGATGAGCGTGCGGGTGTTCGCGCAGCACCTCGGCGTGGCTCCCCGCACCGTGGCGAAGTGGGACCAGCTCGGTACCACTACTCGGCCACGTCCGGACACCCAAGCCATCCTGGACACCGCGCTCGCCCGCGCGAATTCGGCGACTCACCTGCGGTTCGAGACGCTGCTCTTGGAACTCGGCCAGGACATGGACCAAGGGCTGAGAGTCACCCGGATGGGACCACGGGCCTGGGACTACGAGACCTGGACGGACGACCTTGACCGGGCTGTGGTCGCCCTCAGCCGCCAGAGCTTCAGCTACGCCACCGACCTGCTGAACCGATGGCTCACCCGCTACGACCCGCACGCCTTGGACGACAAGGGTCTTTACCTGTTCGCACGATCGACGACGCTGTTCGGCGACCTCCAGCGCGACCAAGGAGCAGTCGCCGGCCCATTGTCCGCTCGCCGCTCCTACCTCAACGCCCGATCGATCTACGGACAGCTCGACATCCCCCGTCGTATCGCGCAGCTCGACCTTTCGTTGGCGGTGGTCGCCGAGATGGGGGGCCGGTTGGACGAGGCCGCCAAGGAATATGAGGCGCTGGCGGTGGACGACCGGCTCTCACCACGCGACAGGGCGCGAGCCCGGCTTTGGGTGGGGACCGCCCTGAGCAAGAACGACAAGAACGACTACGCCGCCCGCCTGATGACGACCGCCATCCGCGAGTTCGAGAACCTCGGTGAACCCGAGGACTGGTCCGTCGCGCACCAGAAACTTGCTCTGGCCCACCGTGGCGCGGGGAACCTCTCGGAGGCGCTACGCCTGATCGACCTCGCCCGCGCCACCGCAGTCACCGACGCGCCCATGCAGCGGGTCCGGCTGGAGACGGCTTACGGGCACGTCCTGCTTTCGGATCGGGCCACCGTGGATGATGGGGTGGTGATCCTCGACCGTGCCGCGCGCGAGGCCGCGCAGCACGGGCTCGCGCACCAACTGCGCAGTATCGAGGGCATCCAGCGGACCATCCGGGGGGAGATCCGCCTCCCTCTGTCACGGCGACCATGGAGCAATCGAGTGAACGTCAAGCAGCAGGTCATCACCAACGAGCAGTGGCAGCACGCCCACACCATCTGGGACTACCACCAGATGCACCACGACCTGAGCCGGTGTGACGTGGCCATCGGCCTGGGCAGCCACGATCTGGGGGTGGCACGCGCGGCGGTCGACCTACACCGCGCCGGCTGGTTCCCGCTGCTCGTCTTCTCCGGTGCCACCAGCCCCACCACCGCGGCGCGCTTCCCCCGAGGCGAGGCCGTCCACTACCGCGAGCACGCGCTCGACCTCGGCATGTCCGACGAGGCGATTCTGCTGGAGCCGAACGCCACCAACACCGGCCAGAACATCGCACTGTCCCGCCAGGTGCTGGCCGATGCAGGTATTCGGCCCGATTCGGTGCTCCTGATCTCCAAGCCGTACATGGAGCGCCGGGCCTACGCCACGGCACGAAAGGTATGGCCCGAGGCCAAGGTGGTGTGCGCCTCCGAGCCGCTTGAGCTGGATGACTACGTCAGCTCGATCGGTGATCCGAAGTTGGTCATCGACATGCTCGTCGGCGACCTCCAGCGCGTGATCGAGTACCCCAAGCTCGGCTACGCCATCGAGCAGCCCGTCCCAGGAGAGGTCCATGACGCCTACCAGGCTCTTCTCCGCGCCGGATTCGACAGCAGGCTCCTTACGCCCTGACCTGCCGTACGGCGAGGTGTGCGCCATCCACCAGCCCAACCTCTTCCCCCGACTGGTGACGCTGGCCAAGCTGTTCGCCGCCGACTACTGGATCGTCCTGGACGACGTGCAGTTCGCACGCAGGGACTACCAGCATCGTGCGCGCCTCACCTCGCTCGACGGCTCGTGGCAGCCGCGGTGGCTCTCCATTTCCACCCATCTGCCACACGGCCGCTCCACCTCCATCCGCGGAGCGCGTCTGGCCGATCCCTCCCGCTGCCGTCGCCGTGTCGCCCAGCTCCTCGCCGACCACTACCGGCACAGTGCCTACTGGCCGTCGTTCAAGAGGGGGCTCGAACCCGTACTCGCCGCGTTCGAGAGCACGGATCGACTGGCGGACGTGACGGAGCTGTCCACGCGCCTGCTGCTGGAGGAGGTCGGGTGGCGGGGGCAGATCCTGCACAGCAGCGATCTGCTCGCACCCGGTGAACGCTCGCAACGCCTGGCCGACCTGGCCTGGCTGACAGGCGCCACGACCTACCTGTGCGGGACCGGGGGCATGCGCTACCTGGACCCGGCCGCTTTCCGGGTCCACTCGATCGAGGTCCTCCCGTTCCAGGCCCGCGGATCGGGCATATGGGCATCCGCCCGGGAGGTGAGCGCGGTACACGCCCTGATGCTCATCGGGTCGGGCGCTCTGGGGCGGGAACTGGAGGCTTTGCGCGGACGAGTTCTTGAGGACAATCCCCGATCTGGTGCCTAGCCCTGCTGGGCTTTGGAGATCGGTTCGCATTCCTTGCCATGCCGGGCTCATGGCACTTCGGTTCCTCGGCAAGGATCCCGACAGCCCCGACGGCGACTCGCCAACCGTCTGGGAGGACGGTGACGACTACATCCTGCAGGGCTTCACCATCACCGACACCGCCGCTCTCCAGCATGTGGGCGACATGCCCGAGGGCGAAACGTTGATCCGCTTCCCCAAGCGCATGATGCAGTTTTTCCCGGAGGTAGCCGGTGGCTGGTTATGACGACTTGAGATGGCCCCACTCGGCGGCTTGGTGAATTCGAGTGATCATCGCAACGGTGACGGATAGTCATAGTGCCAGAGCTTGATCAAAAACGTCGGCTGGAGTGCGCCAGCCGAGTGTCTTG
>NZ_JBFAOJ010000142.1:0-15993 GCF_040675205.1 Streptosporangium sp. NPDC049644
CCTCAGCGGCGCCAGCCAGCTGGCCCTGCCGGTCGCCAAGAACGGCAACTTCCCCCCGGGCTGATCCCCTGACCCGGGCCCCTCCACCCGTGCCGGTGGAGGGGCCCGGCCGTCGGCGGTCCCATGCCGCTCTGTCATAGGGCTTCCCGAACCGGGAGGAGCGTTCCTGACGGGAGCACGGCCGCACGGCCCGGCTCCGGTCCCCGGCGGAGACGAGGACGCTCAACCCCGGTCGCTCAGGGCCGCCAGGTCCAGGACGTGGTAGCCGTCCGCCGTCTTCCAATGGAGGTACCTGGCGTCGGAGACGCTCACCTTGTCCGTCTCCCGGCCCGGCAGGCGCACCGCGGTACGCGTCCGCGCGTCGAGAAGCCATCCGGCCCCGCCCTCGCGCCACGCCGCGAAACGCCCGTGACGCGAGATGCCGAGGTTCCTGGCACGCGGGCTCATGCCGGCGACGGTGCCGTCGTCGTACTCCAGGCGGTCCCGGTCCCTGCCCACCCCGGCGATGTACGAGGCCGGATCGGGAACGCCGCGCCTGGCTCCGTCCGGGCCGTAGCGGACCGGCGGAGAGCCGGTGAACTCCCCGGGCTCCGACGAATCCGCCACCACGGGGGACCTCGCGAGGAAGGTGTCGCCCTCCCAGACGATGTCGTACAGTCCCCGCAGCCACAGCCGGGGAGTCCTGTCGCCGGGGCCCATGCGGTAGACGCCCACGTCTCCGGTGGCGTTGGTGACGCACCCGGAGAAGTAGAGCTCACCCCGATGGAACTGCAGGTCGATGGGGTACTGCCAGCCGGTCCCGCAGTGCCCGCCGGGAACGCCCCAGGTGTTCATCACCTGCCGGGTCAGGCCGGTGCGCATGTCGGTGACCTCGAGAATCCACCCACCCGGCTCGCTGTTTCCGAGGAGCTTCACCACGCGCGTGCCGTGCGCCGCCGCGACGGCGGTGTACGACTCCCTGTTCTTGCGGTGCAACAGCGTGCTGCGGCCGGTGACAGGGTCGAGGATGTCGACGTGGTCGAGGTACGGGAGGTACCGGGAGAACCTGCGGACGATGAGCCGCCCGTCGGGCAGGGCACCGACGACGGAACGGGACATCGTGTCCTTGGCGGGGATCCACAGGATCCTGGCCCGGGGATAGGCCCGCGCGAAAGGCGTTTCGGCCTTCCGAACGGGAGGGGGCACGGGCGGGGGTGTCTCCGACGGGGCGAGCCACGCCGGTGAAATATCTTCTTCGAAAGGGACGCCCGGAGCCTGTCCGTCGGTGGCCGACGGCGGTACGGAGGGCCCGCAGGCGCAGACTCCCATCAGCAGTACGGCCGCCATCATGCGGAAACGGCGCTTCACCCGCGTCCGTGCCGGGACGGGAGACTCCCGATCACGGTCCCGGAGGACACCGCCGTCGGCACCGTGACCCGCCCGCCGTCCAGAGGCCATCGCGCACACCGCCGATCGCGCTTCTCGAAGCACCACTGACAACTTGAACGATCGTCATCCGTCAACGGTCCTGTCTCGCTCGAGCCTGCCAGAAGCCGAGCCGGTTCGGGCCGTTTTCTGCCGTCGGGGGAGACGGGCTCACTGTGGGAGGAGCCCTCCGCCGGAAGATCGCGAAGCCGAACCGGTGATCACCAGGGAGGCGGCTCTGGAGATCCCAGGTGCACAGGTGGCCGGACCGGTCAGGATTCGAGAAGCACCGACCACCGAACCGCAGATAACGTGACAGACATGGACATCACCATTCACACGAGCTTCCTCCCGCACGACGACCCGGAGGCCTCCCTGGCCTTCTACCGCGACACCCTCGGCTTCGAGGTCCGCAACGACGTCGGACAGGGCACAATGCGCTGGATCACGGTCGGTCCCGCCGGGCAGCCCGGCACGTCCATCCTCCTGGCGCCGCCGGCCGCCGACCCCGGCGTCACCGACGACGAGCGCCGCACCATCGCCGAGATGATGGCCAAGGGCACCTACGGCTGGATCCTGCTGGCCACCCCCGACCTCGACGGCACCTTCGAGAAGCTGCAGGCCGGCGACGCCGAGGTCGTCCAGGAGCCGACCGAGCAGCCGTACGGCATCCGCGACTGCGCCTTCCGCGATCCCGCGGGCAACCTGGTCCGCATCCAGGAGGTCCGCTGAACCGTCCGGTGATCGATGCGGCCACGATGGCCGCCGGCCCCACCCTCGTCGGCGAGCACCTCGCCAGGCAGCCCAGGTGCTCGCGGACATCGACGAAAGGAGTTCTCTCATGTGTCATCCCGGATGGGGGCGCGCACTCACCGCGGCACAGGGCCTGAAAGACCTCGCGCGACTGCGCCGCGTCCGCGACCGGATCGACCGGGAGTACGCGCAGCCGCTGAACGTCGAGGCGCTCGCCCACGGCGTGCACATGTCCGCCGGGCACCTCAGCCGCCAGTTCAAGCTCGCCTACGGCGAGTCGCCGTACTCGTACCTGATGACGCGTCGCATCGAGCGCGCGATGGCGCTGCTGCGTCGTGGCGACCTCAGCGTCACCGAGGTCTGCTTCACGGTCGGCTGCTCGTCGCTGGGCACCTTCAGCACCCGCTTCACCGAACTGGTCGGCATGCCGCCCAGCGTCTACCAGCGCCGCGTGGCGGGTGCCGCGGCGGGGATGCCGTCGTGCCTGGCGAAACAGGTGACCAGACCGGTCAGGAACCGAGAAGCGTCGGCCGGCGAGCCGCGACCGGCGTCGCGGCCATGACCTCCGTCGAATCCCGCACCCTCGAAACGGCACCGCCGAGCTCGCCCCGGAGACGGGCGACGCGGTCGCGGCCAGGACCGGTTTCGACCCGCGCGAGCTCGACGAGCCCTACCGGTACTTCCTGATCACCGCGAACCTCCGACGACCGCCTTGGAGACGAGACGGTCGTGGGCGAAGCACAACCGGTAGGCGTCGGCCGAGGCCGTTCTCGTGTTGTAGTACACGCAGTCCTCGTCCCCGGGCGTGGGCGGGGCGTCGTCCGGCGGGCCGTCCCTGGTGAACGCGGGCAGCCGAGACCGCACATCGCCCACCTCCAGCTGCTCGTACCGGTCCCGGTCCAGGACCGAGAAGGAGGAGCTGACGAAGCTGATGGGGATCATGAGCAGCAGGATCCCGGCCAGCACCGCCAGAGGTACCACGACGGTCTGCACCAGCCGGCGCCGCACCTGCCGCCGGGCACGAGCCAGTTCCCCGGCGGAGACGGTGGGCCGGGCGGCGGTGGCGGCGCGTGGGGCCGTGCCGCCGGTGACCGGCAGTTCGGCGACGACCTCGAAGCCGCCCTCGGGGGTCGAACCGGTGCGCAGCGTGCCGCCCGCGAGACGTACCCGCTCGTCAAGCCCCACCAGCCCGGAGCCGCCCGAGGCCACGCCCGGCAGCGGGGCCACCGTGGCCGGGTCATTGACCACGCTGAGGCCGAGGATCGCCCCGTCCCGTACGAGCCGGACCTGTACGGCCGTGCCCGGTGCGTGTTTGGCGGCGTTCGTCAGGGCTTCCTGGAGCACGCGGTGGACGGCGAGGCCGACCATGGGCGGCAGGTCGTCTGTATCGTCCAGGTGTTCCAGCGTGACCGTGACCCCGGAGCTCCGCACGCGTTCGACCAGGGCCTCGGCGTTCTCCGCGGCCGGGACCCTGGGCGGCTGCTCGTCGTCCGCGCGCAACACACCGATGATCTCCCGGAGTCGTTCGGTCGCGGCCCCGGCTGCCTCCCGCAGTTCGCCGATGGCCGCCTGCTGCCGGGCGTCCAGCCCGGGGTCGAGCTCCAGGGCACCGGCCCGTACCGCGATCAGCGTCAGGTCGTGGCCGAGGGAGTCGTGCATGTCGCCCGCGATGCGGGCCCGCTCCCGGATACGGGCGCGGTCGGCGACGGCCCGCTGCTCGCGCTCCAGCCGATCGGCGAGCCGCCAGCCCGTACCGACCAGTTCGGCGTACTGGCGGCGGTAGCGGCCCAGCAACCACGGCAACACCACGGTGAGCAGCAGCGTCAGCAGTTGCATGGGCCAGCCCCACAGGTCCCGCAGGACGAGCGCGCACAGTGGCAGCCCGGCGGTGGCGACGGCCCCGAAGAACCACAGCGCCGGACGGGCGGTCGCCATCCGCTGCCCGGCCAGGTAGCCGAAGAGCACCAGCGCCGTCCAGTACAGGGGTGTCGACATCCGCACGTCCAGGGCCAGGCTCAGCGCCACCGGCACGGCCAGCGCCGCCAGCGGCCATCTCCGGCTCAGCGCCACCGCGGCCCCCAGCAGCGGGACGCCCACGGCAGCCGTCAGCACGTCCCGCCCATGCGGGGAAACGGCCGCCGTGACCGGCGGCACGCACACCACCAGCCACAGTCCAAGGTCGAAGAGACGGGAAAGCCGACCGGGCACGCCGCGCATGGGCTCAGGATCGCCGATGTTCTGACGAGAGCGGGGATTCCTCCTCGGGTACGAGACCTGCCTCGTACGCGAGGATCGCCGCCTGTACTCGGTTCCTGAGGTCGAGACGGGCGAGGATCTGGCTGACGTACCCCTTGACCGTGCCTTCGACGACATGCAGGCGCCGGGCGATCTCGGCGTTGGACAGGCCGGCCCCGACCAGGGCGAGGACCTCGCGCTCGCGGGCGGTCAGCTCCTGTACGTGGGCGTGGGCGACGGCCTGCCTGCCGAACCGCCGCGTGCCGAGGCGGGTGATGACCCGCCGCGCGACGGTGGGGGAGAGGTACGCGCCGCCTTCGGCGACGGCCTGGACGCCGGCGATCAGCTCGCGCGGGTCGCCCGACTTGAGGAGAAAACCGGCCGCGCCGGAGCCGAGCGCGCTCGCGATGTACTCGTCCTCGGAGAAGGTCGTGAGCATCACGACGGCGACCTCGGGGAGGACCCGGCGCAGCTCGGCCGCCGCTTGGAGCCCGTCGAGCCGCGGCATCCGGATGTCGAGCAGGCAGATGTCCGGGCGGTGTCCCAGGGCGAGGTCGACGGCCTGGTGTCCGTCGGCCGCCTCGGCGACGACCTCGATGCCGTCGGCCGTGGCGAGGATCGCTCGGATGCCGGCCCGGATCATCGCCTCGTCGTCCGCCAGCAGCACTCGGATCATCGGCCCCCACCTTCGTCCTTCCGCGTACCGCCAGGCCACGCAGGCACGCTACCCCACGGGGAGAGGGGCAAAGGTGCCCGCGCGGCGGGCGAGGACGGTGTGGACGAGACGGGAGGCGACGACGGCGGCGGCGGCCAGCGCGCCGGTGCCGGCCCAGATGTACAGTGCGAGCCAGACGTAGGTGATCTGATCCAGCGTGCCCACCCGATTCATCACGAAGCCGATCAGATCGGCGAGGCCGGCGAAGAGCGCGATCGGCAGCGCGTAGGGGACCAGCCGTACGACCAGGCGCCACCCGGGGTGGCCCGCACGGCGGCGGGCCCAACCGCGGGCGCGGTAGACCCCCACGAAGCCGAGCACGAGGTTGAGCAGCGCCAGGCCGCCCAGCCAGGGGTCCGCGGTCATGGTGAAGGGTACGGTGCCCGCGTCGGGGCGGCCCTCGATGATGTCGACCAGGCCGTCGGTGATGATGACCGCGTCGTCACCGGAGATCATCCCGGTGTTGGTGACGACGGCGATGCCGTATCCGCTCGCGGGCAGCAGGGTCTGCGCGGAGTTGTGGGTGAGCAGCCAGCCGGTGTGCTGGAGCTTGGGCGCTCCTCCGGCGGTCATCCCGGTGTCCCATCCCATGCCGTAGCCGCTGCCGCCCACCCCGGACGCGGTCTGGGCGATCTCGACGGTCTCCCTGGGGAAGACCTGGCCGGCGCCGTTCTGCGTGATCAGCCACTTGGCCATGTCGTCGGCGGTGCTGACGACGCCGTGGGCGCCGTTGACGAACCACTTCGGATGGGAACGCCTGACGATCCGGCCGTAGGCGCGGACGTAACCCTCGCCCGCGCCGGGGAGGTCCACGGTGGTGTTCACCGTCCTGGTGGACGTCATGCCGAGTGGGGCGAAGACGGTGGTGGCCATCTGGTCGCCGAACGGCACCCCGGCCACCACCTCGACGAGCCGCGCCGCGAGAGCGTAGTTGGGGTTGTGGTAGATCTTCCTGGTGCCCGGGTCGGCGGCGAGCGGGGCGGTCCGCAGCATCGCGACGGCGTCCTTGAGAGTGTCCGCCGCGGGGAGCGTCAGCTCGGGGAAGGTCCGGTCGCTCATCCCCGAGGTCTGCTGGAGCAGCTCCCGCACGGTGATCTTCTCGGCGCGGGGATCGGCCATGGTGAACTCGGGCAGATGCTTCCGGACGGGGTCGTCCAGGCTGAGCCTGCCCTGGTCGGCGAGGTGCAGCACCGCCAAGGCCGTGAACGACTTGGAGACCGAGGCGAGCGGCATCGGCGTGTCCTTCGTGATCGCCTCGCCACCGGCCGTGCGGCCGTAACCCGCGGCGTACACGACCTGGTCGCCCTTGGTGACCGCGATCAGGGCACCGGGCAGCCGGGTCCGCTCGATGTAGTCGCGCATGTGGCGGTCGATCGCGGTCGCACTCAGCCCGTCGGTCTCGGCCGCTTCCGCCGTCGTCACCCCCATCGTGAGCAGCACACCGACGATCGCCGCGACTTTCCGTACCGTCTTCGTTCGCATGGGAGGAACGCTAGGAGTCGGCGGGAGGGCCGCACAGCGCACGATCGGCCGGACCTCACCTGACTTTCGTCAGGTCCACCTGGAATGCGTCGAGGACAAGCAGGTCGTCGAGGACGTCCGGGTCTCCGATGCGGATGCCGGCGGCGTGGGCGCGCGAAGTGCCGTGTTGTCGGCTCACCGCCTGAGCCGGATACCGCGCGTTCCCGGCGACGTTCGTACGCCCACTCACCGTCACAGGAGTCGAATAATCCATCCATATGTCGACCTATGATCTTTTCATCTGGTACTTGCCCTATTGGCGGAAGGGCCGTCATGACCCACCCCCTCAGTCGGCGGTCCGCCCTGCTGGGCGCCGCGACAGTGGCCGGTCTCGCCCTGTGGGACAGGCCGGCCGAGGCGGCCGGCACCGCCGCGTTCGACGCCGCGCGTGAGCGGTGGGTGAGCCTGCTGGCCGGCGGGTCGTACAACTCCGCTCATACCGACAGGACGCAGGCGCTCGAAGGCTCGGCCAACGCGGTGCTGCGCAAGCTGAAGCCCGCTCCCGACCGCCCGAGCCTGTGGCCCGACCTGCCGCTGTCGGACCCCAGGACGGGCAACTTCAACCGCGCCTACAACCGCATGCGCACACTGGCGCTGGCCTGGGCCACGCCGGGCACCGCCATGCACCGGGACGGCCAGGTCGCCGAGACCGCTGTCAGGGCGCTGGACTTCCTGTACGAGCACGCGTACCACGAGGGGCTCGACCGGCGGGGCAGCAACTGGTTCTGGTGGGAGATCGGCGTCCCCCGCGCGCTGACCGACACCTGCGCCCTGCTGTACGACGGCCTGCCCAAGAACCGCCTTGAACGCTGGTTGCGCCCCCTGCGCCGCTGGTGCCCCGACCCGGAGCGCCGCGTCAGCCACCCCGGTGTCGTCGAGACCGGCGCCAACCGCGCGGGCAAGGCCATGGCGGTGGCGATGCGCGGACTGCTCACCCACGACGCGCGCCTCGTCAAGCGGGCCGGAAACGCGGTCTCCGACCTGCTGCGGCCGACAAGGGGCCCAGGCGACGGCTTCTACCGTGACGGATCGTTCATCCAGCACGACGTGTACCCCTACACCGGCAGCTACGGCGTGGACTACCTGGAGAGCGTGGCCAAGCTGATCGCCATGCTCTCCAGGTCACCGTGGGAGATCACCGGAATCGGCAACGTCTACGACATCGTGGATCGCTCGTTCGTGCCGTTCGTCTTCGACGGGCTGATGATGGACTGCGTACGCGGCCGGCAGATCTCGGTGCAGGGCCACCGTGACCACCACTCGGGACAGAAGACGGTCGAGGCCGTCCTCACCCTGCTGGAGACGGCCCCCGAGCGCCATGCCCGGCGTTGGCGACCGCTGGTCAAAGGCTGGCTCACCCGCAACCAGGCCATCCCCTACGGCACGCTCGCACCGCCGGCGAGCATCGCGAGGGCCACGGCCCTGCTGGAGGACCCGTCGGTGCCGGTCGGCCCGCGCACGACGGGCACGTACGTCTTCGCCGACATGGACCGGGTCGTGCACCGCCGTCCCACCTGGGGGTACGCGATCGCGATGAGCTCGGAGCGCATCGGCGCGGCCGAGGCCATGAACCGGGAGAATCTGCACGGCTGGTACACCGGCGACGGCATGACCTACCTCTACACCGGCGACCTCACCCACTGGAACGACGACCTGTGGCCCACGATCGACCCGTACCGGCTGCCGGGCACGACGGTCGACACCCGTAGACGCGCCGATCTCCCGCACGACCACCGTCGCCTGCCGCCCACCCCGTGGGCGGGCGGCGTGGCACTCGACGGTGAGTACGGCGTGGCCGCCATGAAGCTGATCGCCGGCGGCTCCTCGCTGCGGGCCAAGAAGGCGTGGTTCCTGCTCGACGACGCGGTGATCGCCCTCGGCGCCGGCATCACCGCCTCCGACGGCCGCCGTATCGAGACCATCGTGGAGAACCGCAACACCCACGACCGGCACCCACCGCTGACCCGGGGCGACGGCTGGATCCACCTGCCCGGCGTGGCCGGCTACGTGCTGCTCGACGGCGCCGACGCGAAGGTGATCCGCAAGAGGCGCACCGGCCGCTGGCGGGACATCGACAAGGGCGCCACCACCGGAGGCGACACATCCCCTGTCACCAGGCACTACACGACGATCCTCATCGACCACGGCGTCGACCCCCGCAAGGCACGCTACGCCTACGCCGTGTTGCCCGACGCCTCCATCACGCAGATGGAAGCCTATGAGGGGCGGGTCGAGATCCTCGCCAACTCCGGAGCGGTGCAGGCCATCGCGCGCGACGGCGTGACCGCCGCCGTCTTCTGGCGCGCGGGGACCGTCGAGACCCCGGATGGACCGCTCGCCGCCGATGGCCCCTGCACACTGCTGGTCCGCCGCGCCGGCAAGCGGGTACGGCTCGCGGTCTCCGACCCGTCCAGGACCGTCGACGAGGTGAAGGTGACGCTGCCCTGGCCGGTGAAATCGGTCAGGGAGAGCGACCGCAGCGTGCGCAAGGCCAGGACCGCGCTCAAGGTGGAGGTGGGCGGCAGCCGCGGGCACGCCCACACCGCGGAGGTGCGCGTCTGACTCCGAGGCGCTCGAAGCCGACGGGGTACGAGATCGACGAGCGAGCCACGTACAGGATCACGACAAAGGGCACTCGATGAGCTCGGCGGAGTACTCACATGCCGTTCGAACTGGCGTGGTCTCAACCGGGGCCACATGCCGGGCCGGGACGGATGGGCGTCCCGGACGGCATGGGGGCGTGATGAAGAGCCTCGGCCACCTGGTCGGCCTGAGGGGGCCGTTTTGGAGGACGCGCCGGTAGGTCGCCGCGGAGTCGTCGTACACCGCGATCACATGGCGCCGGCCGCCCACTCCCGCTTCTTCTGTGGCCTGCGCCTGCACCTGCTGTGCACCCTGGGCGGGCTGCCCGTCGCCTTCGCCCTGGCCGTCGCCTTCGCCCTGGCCGTCGCCTTCGCCCTGGCCGGCGCTAAGGCCGACGAACGCCTCACCCCGCCGGGCATGCTCGCCACCGACCCTGACCTGCTGAAACACCGCCGCGGCCAGGACCTGATCGCGGACATGCAGTACTACGGCCGCGACTTCGAACACGCCCTGGCCGCCGAAGGTGCGCACCTACTGCGCAAGGCACGCAAAGGCGAGCCCCACGCTCCGGCGCGCATCTGTTCAGGCCGCTACGTCAAACCATCGAGTCGATCAACCAGACCCTCAAGGGCCGGCTCGACCTCGAACGCCACGGCGGACGCATGTTCGCCGGCGTCACCATCCGCGTGATCACCCGCATCCTGGCCTTGACCACCGTGATCTGGCACAACGACCAACCCGCCGCCCGATCACTCACCGCCTACGACCACTGATCCCACACATTTTTGAATCAATCATCTAGTCGGGGTCAGGCTGCGGCATGCTCGGCAGTAGAGCAAGATCGGATGCGCTGATCAGCCGCATGGCCAGGCTCCATTCACATAGGGAGCGGCGCGCGTCCACGGGGTCGAGCCCGCTCACCCCCGCCTCGGTCAGTTGGGCACGGATCTGCTCGATGCGTTTCATCAGCTGGCGGCGTCTGATCCCTAGCAGCGCTGCGGCGCCCTCGTAGCTGAGGGGGCGTGGGTCATAGTCCGGGTGAGGACGAAGATAACCACTGGCCAGAGCCGCGAGCGCGGCCCGCCGGTTATCGGTCAGGGTCGGCACCTGCGAGATGGTCGAGCGAGGATCGGCCGGCGCGCCAGGGGTGATGTCCGAGCGCCGGTGGAGGCCGGGTTCCACGGTCAGTTCGTGGGTCCACAGCTCTCCTGCCACCAGTATGGTGATCGGCCGGTGGCCGACGGCGTGCCTGCTCAGAGGCCAGCCCTCGGCGTTGACCGGGAGCGGGACGGCGAGCCTGGTGTCATCGACGATGTGCAGGGTGCGTTTGGTGCTGTGGTTGACCACCCACCAGGTGCCCGACTCGCATTCGATGGTTCCCGCGATCCGGCTGATGCCGCGGTCGGCGGGGTCCAGGCAGACGTCGCAGGTGCGGTCGCGGCCAAAACTGAGGCTCCGGTCCTCGGACAGGGGGATCAGCCGGCCGACCGCTCTCACTCGGACTCTGGTCATGTCTCCAACGCTCTTTCAGCCTCGCTGATGAGCCTCAGCGCAGAAGCAAGCCGGTGAGGTTGTACTGGGCCGTCAGCGTGCGCGACAGCGTTGCGCACCCGCCGCACCTCATCCAGGCGCCTCCTGGCCATGCCTGTCCTGTTGGCCAGCCAGTCCAGATAGTTGTCGCGTGGCGCGCGGGCACGTAACCGCTCCCAGCGGGCCAGCAGCCACAGACGACTGTCGGCGTCGGCCACGGAATCCCGGGGCGCCACGGCGACCAAAAGCGTACGCCCGAGCCGCACGGTGTCCCCTTCGCGCAGGACGCGAACGACGACGCGCTGACCGTTCACCCAGGTGCCGTTGGTGCTCCCGAGATCCTCGATCTGCATGCCCATAGGTGTACAGGTCACGCGGGCGTGTCGGGCGGAGACCAGCGGGTCCTTCAGACAGCCCGAGCCGGATGGGGTGCGGCCCAGTACGAGCCCGCCGCCAACCGGCAGCAGTCGACCGTCACCAAGGCGCAGCCCGTAGGCGGTGGTCGTAGACTCCTCGGCGATCGTGCCGGACATGAGGGACCTCCGTGGAAGGCGATCGTCTGTACGGTCTTATCCCAGCAGCGCCTGCCATCGCCCGCCAGGGAAGCGGTTCCCATCACTGCTCTTTGTACACTCGCGCGTCGCCCCACAACTGGGAGGCCTCGTCCTCGCTGTCGTTGCAGTCCGACCTGAGGATCAGCCGTTGCGCCCCCTTGAGTGACACCCTGATCTCGACGCTCTTGCCGTAGGCCAAGACCTCCGCCCTCTTGACGACGTCGTCCACGAGAACTTGAAACTTGCCGCTGACGTCCTTACCGGCCGCGCCGATGCCGATCGTTGCGCGGAACTCGGTGTAGGCCTGCCCAAGATCGTATTCGGCCTCATTGCGCCAGCCCGTGCTGTAGTAGGAGGTGCAGTCGTAGAAGACGGCGCTCTGGGTGAAGGCATGCCTTCCGATGTAGGCGGTCGTGTACTGCGGCTTTGTATCGGTTATGGGGGTGAGGGCGCTGAGGTAGTTGACAACCGGGCGTTTGGCCACCGTGAGCCGGACTGCAGGGGGCAGTTTGCTCCCTGCTTTGGGTAACTGGCTGGTGATGCTTCCCTCGACAGCCTTCTCGTCCCACTCGTAGACCACGTTCACCTTGATGTTGAGTTGGCGCAGATAATCCGCGGTGCCATCGGCGGGGAAGCCGGTCACATCCGGCATCTCGGTCGGGTTGGAGATCAGCACGGGAGACGGGGCGGAAGACGGAGTAGGCGTGCTCCTGGGCGTACGCGAAGGGTCTGCGGCCTGCTGCGACTGTCCGCCCGTCGGCTGCCCGGGCAGCAGCCACAGCGCCCCGGCGACGATCAGTGAAACGGCGGCCAGACAGCCGGCGCCAGCGGCCCATAGATGGCCGCGACGTGCCCTGGGGCTGCGGACCGGCGGGCGGGGTGGCGGCAGGCCGACGTCGGGCGCACCTGCGGTTGTCGTGCTGTGCAGGCGAAAGGCGCGGACCCACTCGTCCGGCGAGGGACGGTCGTCCGGTCGGGGATCGAACATCCGCATGAGATGGTCCAGGTGGGCCGGATTCGCCTGAACGATCGGCAGCCGGGACAGACGCTGCCTGATGTCGGCGAGGTCTTCCGACGGATGCTCGCCGGTGAGCATGAAGAAGGTCAGCGCGCCGAAGCTGTAGCGGTCGGCGGCCGGTGCGTACAGCCCCTCGCGTAGTACCTCCGGAGCGCAGTAGCCGCGCGTGCCCTCGGCCACTCGGCTGGTCTGGCGGGCGATGCGCACCATTCCGAAGTCGACGAGTACGGCCTGCCCGCTGGTGTTGACGATGATGTTCGAGGGGGTCAGATCGGCATGGATGACCTCGCGGCGTGACGGTGTGGCGTCGCCCCGGTGCAGCGATGCCAGGATGTCTGCCACCTGCATGAGATGGCGCAGGCCCTGGAAGTAGGCCTCCGGCTGATGGTGCACTGTCCGCCACTCGGCAAGTGTCGTCCCCTCGATCCAGTTCATCACGAGGTAGAGCTGTTCGGGCGCCTGCGCGTTGGCCATGCCGGCGCGGTGCATGGGCGCACCCTGGAAGTGCTGGTGAATACCGACTACTCCCGGATGCTGGATCAGCCGCAGCAGTTCCACCTGATCGGCCCATCTACTGCGCCAGACCTCGATATGGCGCTGCTTGTCATGGTTGAGGATCTTGACCGCGACCGGCTCCCACTCACCGGACACAGACATCTCCGCCCGCCACAATGCCGCTTCGCCGCCGCTCCCAACCTGCGACAACAACCGATACTTGTCAGGCTCTGAAGGGGGACCCACATAGAAAGCGTTGTCCGCGCGAGTCATTGACGTTCCTCTTGATGGACAGCCCAGGAGAACGGGACATCATGCCCGGTACGTACGGGTAGCTTCCAGTGGTTCGGAAAAATAGCACTAATGAGACGGGGGCGGACCAAGTGACTGATGGTTGATGGTCATCCGTGGCCTAACCGGCGCATAACGACGGCCCGGCGGGCATCGCGACGGCCGGCACGATCGTCATCAGCATGGAGTTTCAGCTCCTTGCCCGGCGCGCCCTGACCGCCGACGCGATCCTCACGCCGACCGGATACTCTTCGCCGCACGCCGCCGTGTCGTGCAGTCCGGACGGGACCCCGCGACAGCTGTGGCTGCGTAGGGCGGCACTGGTCAGGCGGCGTCGAGGGCCTCGATGATCTTAGATCGCCTTCGCTGTCGCTCACCACCGGTGTGCACGGCAGACCAGGCGCAAGATGGTCACTGCCGGAATGGCCACCGGGCACGAATCATTAGGGAGGTCGGGCTTGTGCGGCGGGGTGCCGCTTAGGACGTACGCACGTATTTGGCACGGTCAACGGTCGTATTTGCATGGTTGCCCGGGCCGCCGTGGCCGGTTGCCGACGGGCTGATCACCCTGATGGATCCTGACCTGGGGAAATGCTTGCATGATCATCCCGTGAATGTCCCCTGATCATGGTCTTTTGACTGCATTCAGGGACCGATAACGTCTATTTAGGCGAGTGCCCCCGGCATGATTCGAACATGCGACACCCGCTTTAGTGTCAATGGCCAAGTGCGTATGGGGCTGGCGCAAAGTCCGTGAAGCGGTGACAGTCAGGTACGCGGCGCTCAGCAGTGCTGTACGGCAATCTCCTCCTCGATATTTGCTGGAGGCGGCAGACCTGCGTCCGTAGGGTGCAGTACATGGACTGGCAGACCTGGCACGACGAGTACGACCTTCCCGATTCGCTCTTGGCAAGGCGACTGCGGGTCGTCCAGGAGCGGATTCGACTGGCTCTGGACGCCTGCCCAGCTGGTCCGCTGAAGCTGATCAGCCTGTGCTCGGGGCAAGGCCGTGACGTGCTCGATGTGCTGGTCGATCATCCGCGTCGTGATGATGTCCGAACGCGTCTGGTCGAACTGGATCCGCGCAACACCGCGATCGCCCAGTCCGCGGTTACATCTGCCGGGCTGGAGCAGGTCGAGGTGGTGACGGCTGATGCCGCGCTCACCGACCACTACCGGGGCATGGTGCCGGCCGACATCGTGCTGGCCTGTGGGATATTCGGCAACATCACCGAAGCGGACATCGAACGCACCGTCGACTTCTGCTCCCAGTTGTGCACCACCGGCGCCACCGTCATCTGGACCCGACACCGTGCCGCGCCGGACCGAGTTCCGCTGATCTGTACCTGGTTCGAAGAACGCGGATTCGATCGGCAATGGCTGTCGGACCCGGAAGCGGGTTTCGGTGTGGGCGTGCACCGCTTCACCGGCCGACCACAGTCTCTGGCCCTGGGAGAGCGCATGTTCACCTTCATCGGCTACGACGTGCTCAAAGGCGCCAGTGTTCAGGCCTGAACCTCATTATGCATTCCCCGGCAACACTTTTATGATCGCAGTTCCAGTGGCGCGGATTTCGGCGTTTGCTGACAGAGTGAGAGGAGGCCGGAGATGGGTCTGTCGTTGTAGGCGTCATCGGGACTTTGTTGGGAGTCTTGATCGGCGGCGTCATCCAATCGCCTGCTGTAGGAGTCGCCGATGTCGGCACGTCGAATCGTCCCTGACATTCAGTCCGAAGCCCTGGAGGAGAGCACGGAGTTCCATGAATCACGGCTAAATCATGACCCTCGCCTCTCCGTCCATTCCCACGGCACAGGTCAGCATCATGACCGGTGACAAGACGGCACCCGTCACCCCGGACATGAGCATCGAGGTGGATGATGTGGACGCCGCCTATGTGGCCATGTGTGACAGCGGTGCCGAGATCGTGCATCCGTTGCAGGACGAGGAGTGGGGCGTCCGCCGGTTCTTCGTCCGCGATCCGAACGGCCACGTGGTCAATGTCCTGGGGCACCGCTGATCGCAGAGA
Source organism: Streptosporangium sp. NPDC049644 (assembly GCF_040675205.1). Lineage (NCBI taxonomy): Bacteria > Bacillati > Actinomycetota > Actinomycetes > Streptosporangiales > Streptosporangiaceae > Streptosporangium > Streptosporangium sp. NPDC049644. Next base: position 15,126 of record NZ_JBFAOJ010000142.1, read on the forward strand.
TTCGGTGACGGCGATAGCAGCCGATGCACGGCACGGCTCCGTCGCCAGGTGAGGGCCGTTCCGCAGTCGTCCCGACCTTTTCGGGTGGCAGAGGTGGATGGTGTAGCTCCTATGAGACCTCTGTGTACTCCCGCAACTGACTGTTCATGAGATCCCAGAAGGAGCGGAAGCGTGCGGCTCCGGCCAGCCAGGGGGCGAGGTACCAGGCCTCCCACTCACCGTCTGGGGTCCTGATGTGAGGGTTAAGGAGGTACGTGCCGTCATCGTGTTCGCCGATCTGGAGGCTGTCCGGTACGTACTCTCCCCGTAAATGGATCGTGTCCTGCTCTTCCCCGTAGATGAAGTAGTCCTCATCGGGTACGTGTAGATCCTCGTCCGGGGACGACCAGATGCCGGCCAGCTCCGGATCAAGATCGCGAACCCGGCCGATCGCGCCGATCGGCAGCAATCGGCCGCCGGCGATACCGTCCTCGTCCCAGCCGTTGGTGACCTGGAGGAACTCCCGGTAGCTCGACGGCAGGCGGACAGCGAGACGCTGCTCGTGCTGCACGATCTCGAATTCAGTGGCTCCAGGTGAGCCCAGCCAGTTTCGGGAGTCGAGGTGTTCGGGGTCATCCCCGTACGTGCGCTCAATGGCTATCGGGCCCACGTGCCGCAGAAGGCCGAGCCAGGGATGGCGCATGTCGCCGGGGAGATGGACGGTGCTCATGGGCCATACCGTACGACAATATGATCAAGAGGATTCAGTCGATGTGAGGCAGGCCGGCCCCGGCTGGTTACTGAGGTTGAACTCGTGACGTCGTGAGTGGCTATGCCGGTGTGAGGGCCAGGCCGGTTCCCGCGAGGCAGCCATCAATGAGGTCGCTGC